>NZ_JBYCZS010000008.1:0-187459 GCF_057586355.1 Caulobacter sp. SRI_008 | reverse complement strand
GGCGGTCGGGGCGACGGTCAGTTCACGGGCGACGCGGATCTTCAGGCCGGCATGCTCGACTTCGATCTCGCTCAGGCCGGTGTCCTTCAGGATGTCGGCGAGCTTGCGGACAAGGCGGGCGTCGATCGACGGGGTTTCGACCGTCTCGGGAGCCTTCGGAGTGGACATTGAAATCGTACCTTATGGTTCTGGGCCGGGAGCGCGGACGTCAGTCGGCGCTGATCAGTCCGGCGGCGGCCTCGATGGCCAGTTCATAGCTTGCTGCGCCGAAGCCCGAGACCAGGCCCGTCGCGGCAAGCGAAACGAAGGTGTGGCGACGGAACTCTTCCCGCGCCGCAGGGTTCGACAGGTGACACTCGATGACCGGGATATTCAAGGTCTTCAGGGCGTCGAGGAGGGCGATGGAGGTGTGTCCATAACCCGCCGGATTGATCACGAGCGCGCTGGCCTCGGTGCGAGCTTCCTGCACCCAGTCGATCAGCACGCCTTCGTGATTGCTCTGCCGGAAAACGACGGAAAGCCCCTTGGCCGCGGCCCGCGCTTCGCAGCGCTTGCGCACGTCATCCAGGGTGTCCTTGCCGTATATCTCGGGCTCCCGCGTTCCCAACAGGTTGAGATTGGGCCCGCTCAGCACATGGATCGGTTTGACCATTCGGCTCCGCCGTCGATTCCGGAGGTCTTGTATAGCCGGTTCCCTCGCGTCACAAGCATGCCTCGCTTCGGAGGTGAGATGAGACTTCTACTGAACGGCGAAGACCGCCAATTCGACGGCGTCGCCAGCATCGCGGACCTGGTGGCCGCCCTCGGCCTGGACGCACGCAAGGTGGCGGTCGAGCGCAACCTCGAGATCGCCCCGCGCTCGCTCTATGCCGACACGGCGCTGGCCGATGGGGACCGCATCGAGATCGTGACCTTTATTGGGGGCGGGTGATTGGGAGCGTCCTTCTCCCCTTGCGGGAGAAGGTGGCGGCGAAGCCGACGGATGAGGGGTTTCTCAAATGTGAGACGCTTCGCCCGGCCTGACCGCCGCACGCGGCTTTCAGTTTTGAGAGACCCCTCACCCGACCCTGCTCCGCAGGGCCACCCTCTCCCGCAAGGGGAGAGGGAACGGGTGGGCGATCTCACGCGGTGAACCGCTGAGTTGATGGAGAGGGCGCGGGGCGTCCGGGCCTCGCCCGGAGCTGTGATTTGAATACCGTTTCGACGAAGCTCTGACGCCCCGCGCGATCGTTCTTGACCTCAGGCCGGGGCGCGCGGGCCTTTTCCGCCCTTCACCCCCTTCGGCATATGCCTTCCCCGGAACCGGGCTGTAAGCTTCGCTAGCCATCGCGTTCAGACAGAAGGCGCCGGAGCGGACCCTCGGACGGGCGGAAGCCTATGAGGCAAGCTCCCGATGGATGGATTTACGTCCCCCATCCTCATTTAAGCCTGGCCCGGTCCTGCTCACGCAGCTCCGGCGGCCCCGCTCGATCGCATCGCCGTCGCCGCTTCGGGCCGGATCCTTGCGCCCTCTCCCTGCGACGGGACGGGGTCCATTATGCAGCGGGTTTCAGCGCGTCTGATCCAGAGCGCTAAGAAAGTTGTAAGCGGCTGGATTGGTTGGGGTTTGATCCGCGCTCGACGGGGATTGAGGGCACTCTATCCCCGTCCACGATCCTTCTCCCCTTGCGGGAGAAGGTGGCGGCCGAAGGCCGACGGATGAGGGGTCTCTCAGACCTGAGACGTTTCACCCGGCCTGACCGCCGCACGCGGCTTCGATTTTTGAGAGACCCCTCACCCGACCCCGCTCCGCGGGGCCACCCTCTCCCGCAAGGGGAGAGGGAACGGAAAAAGCCTGGGTCCCCGCTTTCGCGGGGATTTTACGGAGAGGGGAGACCAGGGGCGGTGGAAGCCAGGCAATCCCAGCAGTCGATCACCCACGGGCCTCTACGGATTTGAATCCCAGGCTGCCCAGGCGTAAACCGGCCGGATGAACGCGCACGTTTCCCCCGAATCCGCCGTCCAGACCGTCGACGCCGACGAGACCTGGACCGTCGCCGGCCGCACCTTCCGCTCGCGCCTGATCGTGGGCACCGGCAAGTACAAGGACTATGCGACCAACGCCGCCGCCGCCCGCGCGGCCGGGGCCGAGATCGTCACCGTGGCCGTGCGCCGCGTGAACCTGACCGATCCGAGCCAACCGCTGCTGGTCGACTACGTCAAGCCGACCGAGTTCACCTATCTTCCGAACACGGCGGGCTGCTTCACCGGCGAGGACGCCGTGCGCACCCTGCGCCTGGCCCGCGAGGCCGGCGGCTGGGACCTGGTCAAGCTGGAGGTCCTTTCCGACCCCAAGACCCTGTTCCCGGACATGGAAGAGACCCTGCGCTCGCTGAAGCTGCTGGTCGCCGACGGCTTCCAGGTGATGGTCTACTGCTCGGATGATCCCGTGTACGCCCGGAAGCTGGAAGAGGCCGGCGCGGTGGCGATCATGCCGCTGGGCGCGCCGATCGGCTCGGGCCTGGGCATCCAGAACCGCGTCAACCTGCGGATCATCATCGAGAACGCCAAGGTGCCGGTGCTGGTCGACGCCGGCGTCGGCACGGCTTCGGACGCCGCGATCGGCATGGAGCTGGGCTGCGACGCCATCCTGATGAACACCGCCATCGCCGAGGCCAAGGACCCGATCCGCATGGCCAAGGCCATGAAGCACGCGGTGATCGCCGGGCGGGAAGCCTATCTGGCCGGGCGGATGCAGAAGCGGCTCTACGCCGATCCGAGCTCGCCGCTGGCGGGGTTGATCTAGGGAACAAAGGCCCTCTCCCTGTGGGAGAGGTGTCGCCGAAGGCGACGGAGAGGGGAGTGACCGGGAAATTGGCTGGTTCAGCACTAGCTGAAAACGCCCCCCTCCGTCCGCTTCGCGGCCACCTCCCCCAGAGGGGGAGGATCTTGGGCTTCAGGCCTTGAAGTCGACCAGCACGCCCTTCTTCTCCTCGGCCTGCTGGGTGACCTCGTCCTTGATCATCTGCTTGATCTGGTCCTCGACCTTCTGGCGCTCCTTGGGGTCCATCGCGGCCACCTGCTCCTCGGTGAGGCCAAGCTTGCCGAGGATGGCCGCGCGCATCTTCTCGGCCGGCGATTTGGACGCGTAGTCGTAGAGCTCCTGCTTGGCCGAGCTTCCGCCGAGGCCCGACGTGGCGGAGGCGAACTGGGCGGTCGCGCCGTTGACGCGATCGGCGGCCGCGGTCGACAGGATCGACCAGGAACTGGAACCTGAAACAAGCATGGGAACTCCCGCCGAGGATCTGGCGGGAGATGCAAAGCAAACGCCGTGCAAGCGGGGCTCGCACGGCGGTTACCAAAGATTTCAAAAGGTTGCGGCGATGTGTCGCGGCAAGGCCCGGCCGGAGCGGCAAAGCTTGCCGCGCCGTTTCGACCGCCGGGCGACTCCTGCCGCCCGGTGCGCGCCTGGCGTCAGCCCTTCTTCTTGGCCGCGAGGCGGGCTTCCTCGATGGCCAGTTTCAGGGCGTTCATGTCGGCGCCCGGGATCATCTTGTCGCCGACGATGAAGGCCGGGGTGCCTTCGATGGCCAGGGTCTGGGCCAGGCCCTGGATGTCCTGCAGCTGCTGGGTGACGGCCGCGCTCTGGCCTGCGGCGCGGGCCTTGGCGACATCGACGCCGGCGGCCTTAGCCAGGCGATCGACGGCGGCGTCGTCGAGGCTCTTCTCCTCCATCATCGCCTTGTAGACGGCCAGGGTCTTGCCTTGGTCCTGGGCGCCGATCGCCATGCGGGCGGCGACCTCGGAGGTGTGGCCGAAGATCACGAACTCCTTGAAGACGAAGCGGACGTCGGGGTTCTTCTCGATGATCTCGAGGATCTGCGGGGCGGCCAGCTTGCAGTAGCCGCACTTGTAGTCGAAGAACTCGGTGACGGTGATCGTCCCGTTCGGGTTGGCCACGAAGTCGCGCGGGTCGCGCTCGATGGCCTGGCGGTGCTTGGCGATGGCACCCTGCGACTTGGCCGAGGCCTCGGCCAGCTGCTTCTCCTGCAGCCTGGCGCTGACTTCCAGCAGGATCTCCGGATGCTCCAGCAGATAGGCGCGGACCTTCTTGCCGAAGGCTTCGTCGACCTTGGGCGTGTCGGCCTTGCCGGCGGTCTGGGGCTGGCTGCAGGCGGCCATGCCGATCGACAGGACGAGGCCGGCGGCGGCGAAGGCGAGGGGACGGCGAAGGGGCATTCAGGTCTCTATGCGGGAGGTCAACGGCCGAACAGGCCCTCTTTGGCGAGCGCCTTGAGGTCCTGGTCGCTGGGCTTGGAGGCCAGCACGATGTCGGTGGCGCGCCGCCACTCGGGGGTGTCCTTCTTGAGCAGTTCGCGGGCGCGCATGGCGAACACCCGGGCCTCGCGGACGGCGCCCAGGTTGAAGTACTGCTCGGCGGTGGCCAGGCGGGCGTCGCCGTCCTTGCCCTGCTTGTCGTAGGCCTGGGCCAGCAGGCGCCAGGCCACGGCGTTGTCGCTCTCGTTGACCAGGGCGCGCTTCAGCTCGCCGACGCCTTCCTCGACCTTCTTGGGATCGTCGAGGCCGATCAGGGTCTGGCCCAGATTGATGCGCAGCAGGGCCGCGTCGGGCTTCAGCGCCACCGAGCGGCGCTGCGGCTCCTCGGCCAGGGCCACGCGGTTGAACTCGAACAGGATCTGGCCCTTGAGCTCCCAGAGATAGGGGTTCTTCTCGTTCTCGCCGATCAGGTCGTCGAGGATGCGCAGGGCCCGGTCAGGCTCCTTCATCTGGTAGTAGGCGATGGCGCGGGCGTAGCGGGCGGGGAAGCCGCGGTCGCTTTCGCGGTACTTGATGAGGGCCGTCTGCGGGTTGATGAAACCCTCCAGCTTGGCCTTCATGATCTCGTGCTCGGCCAGCTCGTCGGGGCTGTCGACGGCGTCGTAGTGCGGCAGGCGCTCGACCTTGGCCCGCAAGGCCTCGATGCGGTCGGACGACAGCGGGTGGCTGCGGAAATACGCAAAGCGCCGCGACTGGTCGAAGACCTCCTGGTAGCGGAAGTTGTCGAAGAACTCGACGAGGCCGCGGCCCGACTGGCCGGTGGCTTCCAGGAAGTTGGCGCCGGCCTGGTCGGCGCGGGATTCCTGCTCGCGGCTGTAGCCCAGGGCGCCCAGGGTGCCGAAATAGCTGGCGTTGCCGAACAGCACCGCGCCGGCGTCGGGCGCGCCGGCCAGGGCGGCCAGGACGCCCAGGCCCATCGTCAGGATCATCGGCTTGAGGCCGGCCTTCATCATCTCGTCGGAGCGCAGCGGGTGGGCGCCGGCGAGGTGGCCGCTTTCGTGGGCGATGACGCCCTTCAGCTGGTTGGGCGTCTCGGTCTGCAGGATCAGGCCGGTGTTGAGGCCCATCATCAGGCCCTGGGTGGCGAAGGCGTTCAGTTCCTTGTCGCCGACCAGCAGGATGCGCACGGTCTTGGGATCCAGGCCCGCCGCCGCGTAGATCGGGTCGGCGTCGCGATGCAGGATCTCTTCGATCTCGGTGTCGCGGATCAGTGAGATGCCGCCGTCCTGGGCGTGGGCCGCGCTGATCGGGGCCATGACGGCGGTCAGAAGCGCCAGGGCCGAGAGGCCGGCCCCGAAGGTCTTGCCGACCGCCCTCTTGCGGGACGTCATCGATGGTCTCCTGGTCGCGCCCCCGCGCCGTCGGGCAGACTAGCGCGCTTCAAGTGGGAATCGCAAAGGCTAGGCTTGTTCAGAGCGAGGCTTGTCTAGGAGGGGATATAGGCGCGAACCGCGGCGACGCCATGGCGCCGCCGCGGTCCTTTGTTGCTGGATCAGCCGCGGCGCCACCAGCCGCGCTTGGGCGCGGCGGGGGGAGCGGTGATCTCGTTCGGATCCGGCTCGGCCGAGACCGGCGCGGGTTCCGGTTCGGCGGCCACGGGGGCGATGGGAGCCGCCTCGACCACCGGTTCGGCGACGGCTTCGACCACCGGTTCCGGCGCGACGGGCTCGGGAGCCGGCTCCGGGGCGATCTCGACATCAGCGGCGACGAGCGGCGCGGTCTCGGCGACGACTTCGGCCAGGGCCTCGGCTTGAGGCTCGGCCGCGGCTTCGGCGATCACGGCCTCGGCTTCGGTCGCTTCGGTTTCGGCGGCGCCCTTGCGGCCGCGGCTGCGCGAGCGGCGCGGCTTCTTGGCCGGAGCGGCTTCGGCGGCCTCGGGCAGTTCGACCCAGACGTCGGCGGGCGGACCCAGGATCACCGGCGGCTCGAGCACCAGCGGGGCGACGTCCTCGACCGCGATCGGGGCGATCGGGGTCTCGGCGGCCGGCTGGCGGTCGCGGCCGCGACGGCGGTCACGGCGCTCCGAACGCTCGGGGCGTTCAGCGCGTTCGGGACGCTCGGCGGCTTCGGTGCGCTCAGGACGCTCGGCGCGCTCGGGACGTTCAGCACGCTCGGGGCGCTCGGCGCGTTCCGGACGGTCGCGACGGCCTTCGCCGCCACGGGCTTCCAGCGCTTCCGGATCGTGCCAGACGTACGGGTTGTCGCCGAACGGGACGCGCGGACGGGTCCAGACATAGGCGTCGGCGGCGCGATCGCCGTCCTCGCGACCACCGCGACGGCCGCCGCGGCGACCCCGGCGACGGCGGCGACGGCGCGATTCCTCGTCATCGCCGTCGGCGTCGCCTTCAGCGTCGAATTCGGCTTCGGCGTCCTCGACCGGCGCGTCCTCGGCGGTTTCTTCCTCGTCGCGACGACCGCGACGACGGCGCTTGCTGCCGCGACGGCCGCCGCGATCGTCGTCCGAGCGGGCCTTGCGGGGCGCCTCGTCCTCGTCTTCGTCCTCTTCGGACTCGTCGACGATGATTTCGTCTTCGTCTTCGTCCTCGTCGTCGAACACCTCGTCGAACACCGGATCGGGCTCGTAGGCGACCGGCGGCGGCACGATGCGCTCGCCCAGCTCGGTGCGCTCGATCTCGTGCTCGGCCTGACGCAGGCCGTCATCGACCAGCACGGTGACGAACAGGCCGTGGTTCTGCTGCAGGCGCAGCAGGTAGGCGCGCTTTTCATTGAGGATGTAGATGCCGACGGCGCGGCTGACCTTCAGCACCACCGAGCCGCTGCCCTTGAGGGCCTCGATCTCGACGGCGCGCAGGGCGGCCAGGGCGCTCGATTCGACCGAGCGGACGCGGCCGGTGCCTTCGCAGTGCTCGCAGACGTGGGTGGTGCCTTCCAGCACGCCGGTGCGGCGGCGCTGACGGCTGATCTCCATCAGGCCGAAGCCCGAGATCTTGCCCATCTGGATGCGGGCGCGGTCGTCCTTGAGCGCGTCCTTGAGGACCTTCTCGACCGTGCGGTTGTTCTTGCCTTCATCCATGTCGATGAAGTCGATGACGATCAGGCCGGCCAGGTCGCGCAGGCGCAGCTGGCGGGCGGCTTCTTCAGCCGCTTCGATGTTGGTCTTGAGGGCCGTGGCCTCGATGTTGCGCTCGCGCGTGGCCTTGCCCGAGTTGACGTCGATGGCGACCAGGGCCTCGGTCTGGTTGATCACCAGATAGCCGCCCGAACGCAGCGGCACGACCGGCGAGTAGATCTGCGCCAGGTGGTCTTCGATCTTGTGCTTGACGAACAGCGGGGCGGCTTCCCGGTACGGGAACACCTTCTTGGCCTGGCTGGGCATCAGCATGCGCATGAAGTCGCGGGCTTCGCGGTAGCCGGCCTCGCCCTCGACCCAGATGCCGTCGAGGTCCTTGTCGTACATGTCGCGGATGGCGCGCTTTACGAGGTCTTCCTCCTCGTAGATCAGCGCCGGGGCGACCGAGTGCAGCGTGTTGTCGCGGATGTTTTCCCACAGACGCAGCAGGTACTCGTAGTCGCGCTTGACCTCGGCCTTGGTGCGCTTGGCGCCGGCCGTGCGGACGATCAGGCCCATGCCCTGCGGCACGTCGAGGCTCTGCACCACGCTCTTGAGGCGCTTGCGGTCGGTCACGGCCGTGATCTTGCGGCTGATGCCGCCACCACGGGCGGTGTTGGGCATCAGGACGCCGTAGCGGCCGGCGAGCGACAGGTAGGTGGTCAGGGCCGCGCCCTTATTGCCGCGCTCTTCCTTGACGACCTGAACCAGCATGATCTGCCGGCGGCGGATCACTTCCTGGATCTTGTACTTGCGCATCAGGCGGCGCTTGCGGCGCGCCAGTTCTTCTTCGACGTCGTCGTCTTCGTCGTCGATGGCGTGATCGTGGTCGTCTTCGTCGTCGCCGCCCGAAGCGCGGCGCGAGACGGGCGCGTCGTCCTCGTCGTCGTGCGAGTCGTCGCGCATCAGCGCTTCACGGTCGGCGACCGGGATCTGGTAGTAGTCCGGATGGATCTCGTTGAAGGCGAGGAAACCGTGGCGGTTGCCGCCGTATTCGATGAACGCAGCCTGGAGGCTGGGTTCAACGCGGGTCACCTTGGCGAGATAGATATTTCCACGAAGTTGTTTGCGGGTCTGGCTCTCGAAATCGAACTCTTCAACCCGCGAACCGTCCACGACCACCACACGCGTCTCTTCGGCGTGGGCGGCGTCGATCAACATCTTCTTCGACATACAGGGAATCTCCACGGCGCGCGGCGGGCGCGAGGCCCGGGCGCCGATATGAATGAGGGGCGCGCGCATCGCAGACCGCGACTTCGCCGGAGCGAAGTTCGAAGGGCGGTTGCCAGAGGCGATCGGGTGCGGCGCAGCCCATGGGGTTTCGTTTGTTTCCTTTGACGCGCCGGGGTGGCGCGGTTCGGATGACGCGTCGTCGCCGGGAGCGGCGAAAGGCCCGACGCGGGGCCTTTGTTGGGTTCGGGCTCCGAGACATCGCGTCCCAGGCCGGCCGTCGCCCGCAAGCTCAAAAAGTCCGGCGGCTCCGGCGTGGGGGACGCATGGGGCGCGTCCGACATTTGGGAACCGCTCACGCAAGGCGCTGCGTCTGACGACGTCGCTCTGCGTACGGCGCTACTCTAGCAAGAACGCGACGCAAATGAAAAGCGCCGTGGAGCAAGCATCGAAATTGATGAAGAGATCGGTTTCCTTAACGGTTTTGCTACCCGTCCGTGCGGATATCCCTCATTGGTTTTCAAGTAAGCGCCAGCAGGCTGGGCGGTAATGCGTAAGGTCGTCATCGGAGCTGCGAGAACGGGTTGGGCGAAGGCGGCGCTGATCGTCGGCGCGCTGGCGCTCGCCGGCGTGGCCGTGGCGACCGTGCAGGGCCCGGCGCCGGCCGCCGGCGTGCAGAAGGTCCGCTTCGGCGGCGACCGCGCCGAGACCCGAGTCGTCATCGACCTGGACCGCGCGGCCGTCGGCAAGCTGATCGGCGACGGCGCGGCCGCCAGCCGAGTCGTGGTCGGCCTGCCCAACGTGACCGTTTCGGGTGATCTTCAGGGCGCGGGCCATGGCCTGGTCGACCGCTGGGTGATCGACGAGGCCGCCGGCGGGGCGCGCCTTTCCCTGGATCTTTCGGCCAAGGCCGTGGTCAAGCGGCGCTTCCTGCTGCCGCCGGCCGACGGCGCGACCGCGTATCGCTATGTCATCGACCTGGCCGCCAGCGATCCGGCCACGGCCAACGCCGCGGTGATGCGCCCGACCACCGTCTCGACGCCGATCAAGCCCTCGGGCCTGAAGCTGAAGAAGACGATCGTCATCGACGCCGGTCACGGCGGCAAGGATCCCGGCTCGGCCGGCGCCAACACCAACGAGAAGGACGTCACCCTGGCCGCGGCCAAGGCGCTTAAGGCCAAGCTGGAGAAGTCCGGCCGCTTCAACGTCGTCCTGACCCGCGACACCGACACCTTCATCCCGCTGGAATCGCGCGTGCAGATCGCCCGCCGCGCCGACGCGGACCTGTTCATCTCGCTGCACGCCGACTCGGGACCCGATGTCGGCACCCGCGGCGCCAGCGTCTACACCCTGTCGGAAAAGGGCGCCGAGCGCGCCGCCCGGGTGCTGGAGAAGGACGACTGGCTGATGAAGGCCAGCCTGCCGGGCCGCGACCGCGCGGTTGGCCAGATCCTGCTGGACCTGTCGCAGCGCGCCACCAAGAACCGCTCGGCCGCCTTCGCCGAAACCCTGCTGGAAAAGGTGGGCGACGAGACCGTGCTGCTTCGCCGCAGCCACCGCGACGCCGGCTTCATCGTGCTTCTGGCGCCGGACGTGCCGGCGGTGCTCTTGGAAATGGGCTTCATGACCAATATCGAGGACGAGAAGCTGCTGAAGAGCGCTTCTGGCCGCGAACGCCTGATGGGCGCGGTCGCCACCTCGATCGAGACCTATTTCGCCGCCCAGACCCGGATGGCGGCGCGCTGAGGCTGCCGGTGCGCCTCTGGTTGGCCGCCGAATTTCGACTTTTCAACCGTTCAATCCCCGCGAAAGCGGGGACCCAAGCCGAGTCTGCGGATGCTCTTTCGTGGGAGCTTCGTCCGGAAAGTCAGCTTGGGTCCCCGCCTTCGCGGGGATGCTCGGATAAGGGGGCTGTGATGTCGCGCGGCCTTCGCGCCGAGCCCGAGACGGGGCAGGGGCGTTGGCGCCTCGCCCGATGCGGGTTACAGCCATCGCTTGAGATGATTTGAGCGCGCGACCCCCGCGCCGCTCGACGGAGGCCGCGTGGACTTGAAGCCCGCCGAAAGATGGATCGCCATAGCCGGCGTCGCGGTTCTGTCGACGATCGCGGTGGCGGGGTTCGCCATCGCCATCTACGCCGCGTGGCTGTTCCACGACATGCCCGACGCGGGCGAGCTGCAGGACTATCGTCCGCCGACGGCGACGCGCGTCTATGCCTGGGACGGCACCCTGATCGGCGAATACTCCAAGGAACGCCGGATCTTCGTTCCCTACGACCAGATCCCGCCGCAACTGGCCCAGGCCTTCATGGCCGCCGAGGACCGCAACTTCTTCAAGCACGGCGGCGTCGATGTCGGCGGCTTCTCGCGCGCCATGCTCAAGAACGTCGGCAACGCCATGCGCGGCCGGCGCCTGGAGGGCGGCTCGACGATCACCCAGCAGGTGGCCAAGAACGTCCTGCTGACCAGCGACGCCACGGTGGGCCGCAAGTTCAAGGAAGCGATCCTGGCCCGGCGCCTGGAGCAGTCGCTCGACAAGCAGCAGATCCTCGAGCTGTACCTGAACGAAATCTGGCTGGGCTATCGCTCGTTCGGCGTCGGCGCGGCCGCCTACAACTATTTCGGCAAGTCGCTGCCCGAGCTGTCCCTGGCCGAAAGCGCCTATCTGGCGGCCCTGCCCAAGGGGCCGGACAACTACCACCCGATCCGCAACAAGGCCAAGGCTAAGGCCCGCCGTGACTGGATCCTGGGACAGATGGCCGAGCTGGGCTGGGTCAGCCGGGCCGACGCCGAAAAGGCGATGGCCGAGGACCTGGTCGTGCAGCCGGCCCCCAAGCGCGCGGCCTATCGCGACGCCGACTACTTCGTCGAGGAAGTGCGCCAGCGCGGCATGGCCACCCTGGGCGACCGCCTGAACGAGGGCGGCTACTACATGCGCACCACGCTGGACCCGAAGCTGCAGACCGCCGCGCGGGCCTCGCTGATGGACGGGCTGGAGCACTATGACCGCCGCCACGGCTGGCGCGGGGCCTGGGGCCATGTCGAGAGCCTGGACGAGGGCTGGGAAAAGGCCGCCCAGGCCAAGCGTCCGCCGGCCGAGCGCCGGGGCTGGCGCGCGGCCGTGGTCACCTCGGCCGGCGGCGGCGTGCGCCTGATCAAGGGCGAAGGGCAGGGGACCCTGGCCGGCGAGGACATCGTCTGGGCCAAGGCCGGCAAGGGCCTGAAGACCGGCGACCTGGTGTTCGTCGAGCAGGTCGAGGGCACGTCCACCTATCGCCTGAGGCAGGTTCCGGCCGTCAACGGCGCCCTGGTGGCCATCGAGCCCTATACCGGCCGCGTGGTGGCCCTGGTGGGCGGCTATTCGTTCTCGCTGTCGAACTTCAACCGCGCCACTCAGGCGATGCGCCAGCCCGGCTCGTCGTTCAAGCCGTTCGTCTACGCCACGGCCCTGGAGAACGGCTACACGCCGGCCAGCGTGATCCTGGACAGCGCCATCACCTTCAAGGGCGCCAACGGCCAGGACTGGAGCCCGGAGAACTACGAGAAGAAGTTCTACGGCGCCCTGCCGCTGCGCAAGGGCCTGGAGCGCTCGATCAACGCCATGACCGTGCGCCTGGCCCAGGGCGTGGGCATGAAGAAGATCATCGAGATGGCCAAGAAGACCGGCGTCACGCGCGACATGTCGCCGGTGCTGGCCATGGCCCTGGGCGCGGGCGAGACCACGCCGTTCAAGATCACCTCGGCCTATGCGCCGTTCGCCAACGGCGGCCGTCGCATCGAGCCGCACCTGATCGAGCTGGTGCAGGACCGCGAGGGCAAGGTGATCTTCCGCGCAGACAAGCGCGACTGCCCGCGCTGCACCGCCGGCTTCAACGGCGACGAGAGCCCGCGCGTCACCGCGCCGGGCGAGCAGGTGATGGACCCGGTCACGGCCTACCAGATCACCTCGATGCTGCAGGGCGTGGTCCAGCGCGGCACGGCCGCTTCCGTCAGCCAGCTGGGCTATCCGCTGGCCGGCAAGACCGGCACGACCAACGAGTACCGCAGCGCCTGGTTCATCGGCTATTCGCCCAACCTGATCGTCGGTGTGTTCGTCGGCTTCGACGACAACCGCTCGCTGGGCGAGGGCGAGACCGGCTCGCAGGACGCCGTGCCGGTGTTCATCGACTTCATGAAGGTGGCTTTGAAGGACCAGCCCAAGACCGACTTCAAGCCGCCCAAGACCGCCAAGTTCGCCGTGGTGCGCGGCGTGCGCGAGGCCTTCCGCCCAGGCACCGAGCCCAAGGTGGTCGCGCCGACCCCGACCGGCGGCCCGATCTCCTACGGCGACGCCTGGCCCAACGGCGTGCCGACCGGCCAGCCTTCGCCGTCGGAACCGCAGCCCAGGCAGCAGCCCAAGCAGCCGGACATCAGCGGGCTTTATTAGGTCTTGAGGGGGCGGGGCGGTTGCGCCGCCCCATTGCGCCGACTCCGGGCGCGGGCTATGTCCCGCGCCCTTACTTTGTGTCACGGAGCTACGTGATGAGACCGGATGTCGAGGCCGCCGCGGCCGACATCGAGCAGTCCGTTGGACTGCTCAGGAGGCGTCTTTGACTGGGATGTCGCCCTTAGAAAACTCGATGAACTGAACGCGCGGGTCGAAGACCCGACGCTGTGGGACCGTCCGTCCGAAGCCCAGGCCGTGTCGCGCGAGCGCGCCAACCTGGCCGCCAAGGTCGAGGCCGTCCAGAGCATCGAACGCGACGTCAAGGACGCGCTCGAATATGCCGAACTGGCCGAGATGGAGTCCGACGAGGACACCCTCAACGACGCCCGCGCCCAGCTGAAGGCCATCAAGGAACGCGCCGCTCGCGCCGAACTCGAGGCCCTGCTGTCGGGCGAGGCCGACGGCAACGACGCCTATATCGAAATCAACTCCGGGGCCGGCGGCACCGAGTCGTGCGACTGGGCGGGCATCCTGCTGCGGATGTACACTCGCTGGGCCAACGCCCACGGCATGACCACCGAGCTGGTCGAAGAGACCGACGGCGATCAGGCCGGCATCAAGTCGGCCACGCTGCTGGTCAAGGGCGCCAACGCCTATGGCTGGCTGAAGACCGAGGCCGGCGTGCACCGCCTGGTGCGCATCAGCCCCTATGACAGCAGCGCCCGTCGTCACACCTCGTTCGCCTCGGCCTGGGTCTATCCGGTCATCGACGACACGATCGAGATCGACATCAACCCCTCGGACGTGCGCACCGACACTTACCGGGCCTCCGGGGCCGGCGGGCAGCACATCAACAAGACCGACTCGGCCGTGCGTCTGACGCACATCCCAACCGGCATCGTGGTGGCCTGCCAGGCCGGCCGCTCGCAGCACCAGAACCGCGACGAGGCCTGGAAGATGCTGCGCGCCCGGATGTACGAGGCCGAGCTTCAGAAGCGTGAAGCCGCCCAGCAGGCGCTGCACGACCAGAAGACCGACATCGGCTGGGGTCACCAGATCCGATCGTACGTCCTGCAGCCGTACCAGATGGTCAAGGACCTGCGGACCAACGTCGAGACCTCCGACACCGCCGGCGTGCTCGACGGCGACCTGGACGCCTTCATGGGCGCCTCGCTGGCCCAGCGGGTCGGCGCGACGCGGGACGCCGAGGGCTGAGGCTCGCGGGGCTTGCCTGTAACGACGAACGCCCCGGAGTGATCCGGGGCGTTTTTCTTTGGGGCGGAAACCTCGCCCTTCGACAGGCTCAGGGTGAGGTTTCTTGTCGGCTTCGGCTTATCCTTGATCCTCATCCTGAGCTTGTCGAAGGACGAGGATCACGCACGACTTCAGCCGACCGGTCGGGCCGTCAGCGTCAGGTCCGCGACGGGCGCGAGCGCCGCCGAGACCGGGGCGACCTGCGGCGGGGCCTGGCGCTGGAACTTCAGGCTGCGGCCCTGGAAGAAGGCGCCGGTTTCCATGGCCAGCTGCTCGTGGGTGATGTCGCCGTCGACATAGGCCGTGCCGTAGAGGCGGACCTGCTTGGCGGTGACGGCGCCGACCACGCGGCCGCGCACTTCCACGACCTCGGCGTAGACGCCGCCCTCGACATGGCCGGTCTCGCCGACGGTCAGGCGGCCGACGCGGACGTCGCCGCGCACCACGCCGTCGATCTGCAGTTCGCCGTCGCCGTTGACGCCGCCCTCGATGGTGATGTCCGACGAGATCAGCGAGGCCACGCGCGGCGGGGCCTTGCGGGCCGGCTCGACGGCGGGCGCGGCCGGGGTGAGCGGCAACGGCTCGATCTGGGGCTGGGTCTTGGACCCCTTAGCTGGCTTGCTGAACATACTCGCCTGCCTTCAGGAAACGGTTGGGGTTCTGGGCGCGGCCGTTGACCCAGACCTCGTAATGGAGGTGCGGGCCGGTGGAGCGTCCGGTGGAGCCCATGGCCCCGACGCGCTGGCCGATCGAGACGCGCTGGCCGACCCGGACCGCAATGGCCTGCAGGTGGGCGTAGCGGGTCTTGAAGCCGCCGCCGTGGTCGATCTCGACGGTGTTGCCGTAGCCCGAGCGCACGCCGGTGAACGAGATGACGCCCGGGGCCGTGGCCATGATCGGCGTGTAGAAGGCGCCGGGGAAGTCGAGGCCCGAATGGAAGGCCGGGCGGTGGGTGAACGGGTCGAAGCGGACGCCGTAGCTGCTCGACAGGGCCGGGTTCGAGGTCGGGCGGTAGAAGGGCAGACGCTGCGCGGCGCTGGACAGCGAGCGCATGTCCGACATGTCGCTGGCGGCGCGATGGATGCGGCTGGCGAATTCTTCGTCGACGTCGAGGACGGCGGCCAGAGCGCGCGGGTCCTTGGCCTCGATCAGCGGACCCCCGAGGCCCGAGCCGCGACCGGTGAAGCTGCCGGCGTCGAGACCGGCCATGCGCATGGCCAGGCGCAGGCGCTCGGCCCGGCTCTTGGCGAAGCCTTCGGCGGCGTCGATCAGGCGTTCCTGGTCGATGCGGGTGGCCTGGATGCGCTCGACCGGCGAGGCGTCGGCGAGGGTGGGCTTGCCCACGGCCAGGGCCTGGGCGGCGCCGGGCGCGCCCTTGAAGTCGCTGACCAGCAGGGCGAGCGCGGCGTGGCGCTTCTCGACCGAGGCGGCCAGTTCGTCGAGCGAGCCGCTGGTGGCCGACAGCTGGGCGACAGCGCTGTTGAGGCGCGCCTGGCGGTCGGCGTTGAGCCGCTCGTAATAGGCTTTCTGCTTGAGCACGACCTGGTCGGTCTGGCTGACGGCCAGGGCGTTGACCATCATCGCTGCGGTGCACACGCCCATCCAGAGGGCCGCGGCGCCGACGCCGGCGGCGCAGGCCAGTTGCTTACCCGTCGACAGCACGTAGCCGCGCATCTCTCCGCCCGAGCGAACATACAGATGTCGTTCGGGAAACAGACTTTCGAGGGTCTTGAATAGGCGTTGAAAGCGCGCGATCGCCATTGCCCAGGAAACCCCCCAGTTCTCAAGGTCCTGGCGATATGCAACGAGAAAGCGGAAAGGCGCAAGACTCTTCGCACCTGCGAAGGCGCGGAAGGCCAAGTTTCGACCATGCGTCTGCGTCGATTAACGCCGCATGAACGACTTGGCTACACGCGACACGGGAGTCGTTGCCGAAATGCGAGGCCTTGCGGCCTCGGCGCCACACTTTGTTGGTCGCGCGGCGGGCGCCAAAACCGCTGACACTTTTGGCTGCCGCGCTTAGGAGGCCTTCAGCGCCTGGGCGGCCTTGAGCACCGCCTTGACGTGGTTGGGCACCTTCACCTTGCGCCAGACCTCGCGGACCACGCCTTCGCGGTCGATCAGGAAGGTCGAGCGGTCGATGCCCATGTACTTGCGGCCGTACATGTTCTTCTCGACCCAAGAGCCGTAGGCCTCGACGGTCTCGCCAAGCGTGTCGGCGGCGAGCTCGACGGTCAGGTCGTGCTTCTTGCGGAACTTGCCGTGGCTGGCGGCGCTGTCCTTCGACACGCCGATGATCACCGCGCCGGCCTTGGCGAATTCCTCGACCTCGGCCGAGAACTGCAGGGCCTCCGACGTGCAGCCGGTCGTGTCGTCCTTCGGATAGAAGTAGAGCACGACGGCCTTGCCCTTCAGGCCGGCCAGGCTGACGCGGCCGGTGTCGGTGGGCAGGTCGAAGTCGGGGGCCTTGTCGCCGGGGCTCAGCATCGCACTCTCTCCAAGATCACGGAGGCCAACATCATAGTGATCCCGGAGCCGGCTAGGCCGACCCCGGGAACGCAGCATCTCAGACCGGCTTGACCAGCACGATCTTCTTCTTGCCCTGACCGAGCTTGACCACGCCGTCCACGAGGTCGGCGTTGGTCACCAGGCGGTCGCCGTCCTTCTCCTGGGCGTCGTTCAGGCGCAGGCCGCCGCCCTGGGCGAGGCGACGGGCCTCGCCGCGCGAGGCGGTGAGGCCGATGTCGGTGGCCAGCACCGCCAGCGGCACGCCTTCGGCCAGGACCGCAGCGGCGATCTCGACCGTCGGCAGGTCGGCCGACAGCTGGCCCTGCTCGAAGGCCTTCTCGGCGGCGTCGCGGGCGGCCTTGGCGGCCTCCTCGCCGTGGGCCATGCGGGTGGCCTGGTCGGCCAGCACCTTCTTGGCGTCGTTGATCTGGGCGCCCGGCAGGGCCTCCAGCTCGGCGATCGTCTCCAGCGGCAGGTCGGTGAACAGCTTCAGGAAGCGGCCCACGTCAGCGTCCTCGGTGTTGCGCCAGAACTGCCAGTAGTCGTACGGGCTCAGCTGTTCGGCGTTGAGCCAGACGGCGCCCGACATGGTCTTGCCCATCTTGGCGCCCGAGGCCGTGGCCAGCAGCGGCGTCGTCAGGCCGAAGGCGGCCTTCTGGTCGACGCGACGGGTCAGCTCGACGCCGTTGAGGATGTTGCCCCACTGGTCCGAGCCGCCCATCTGCAGCACGCAGCCGTACTTGCGGTTCAGCTCCAGGAAGTCGGTGGCCTGCATCAGCATGTAGTTGAACTCGAGGAAGGTCATCGGCTGCTCGCGCTCGAGCCGCAGCTTCACCGAGTCGAAGGCCAGCATGCGGTTGACCGTGAAGTGCACGCCGTAGTCGCGCAGGAACTGCACGTAGCCGAACTTCGACAGCCACTCGTCATTGTCGACCATGATGGCGTCGGTCGGGCCGTCGCCGAAGGTCAGGAACTTGGCGAAGACCTGCTTGATGCCGGCGATGTTGGCCTGGATGTCGGCGTCGCTCAGCAGCTTGCGGCTTTCGTCCTTGCCCGTTGGATCGCCGACCTTGGTCGTGCCGCCGCCCATCAGGACGATCGGCTTGTGGCCGGCCTGCTGCAGGCGGCGCAGCATCATGATCTGGATCAACGACCCGACGTGCAGGCTGGGGGCCGTCGCGTCGAAGCCGATGTAGGCGGTGACGACGCCCGAGGCGGCCGCCGCATCCAGCTCTTCCGGATGGGTGATCTGGTGGATGTAGCCGCGCGCCTGCAGGGTCTTGAGGAAATCGGACTTGAAGCTCTGCGGCGCGGACATGGCTCGACTCTCTGTATCGCTGGTCCGCGCGTCTAGCACGGGCGGGGCGGTCTGTGGCGAGGGTTTCATCGATAGTCTCCTTGAAGGCTGTGCGCCGGAGACGTCGTCGGTAAGGGGAGGGACGCATCGCCGGCCAGGTGGCGGTGCGTCGACATGACCGGTCGTTCGCCCGCTAGATCAGCGGGCGATAATAGGCGCGGGTACGGAGGGCCTTGGCGGTCATGGGGCCTAGCTACCCGACGCGGGCCGTGGCAGTCAACGGACCCATGCGCATTCTGGGATTCATGACCGGCACCTCGCTCGACGCGGTCGACATGGCGGTGCTCGAGACCGACGGCGAGACGATCCAGGCCTTCGGGCCTTCGGGCGAACGCAAGCTGCGCGAGGCGACGCGCGATCTTTTGCTGGTGGCGACCGAGATCGCCCGCGGCTGGCCGCGCGAGCGGCCCGAGCCTGAGATCTTCGCCGAGGCCGCCCAGGTCGTGGCCGACGAGCATTTCCACGCCGCCGAGAGCTTCCTGGCAGAGCACGGCCTTTCCTGGGGCGACTTCGACTTGCTGGGCGTACACGGCCAGACGGTGCTGCACGAGCGGCCGACGCCCGAGCGGATCGGCCGTACGGTGCAACTGCTCGACGCCGAGCGGCTGGCGCGCCTGACCGGCCGGCCGGTGGCCTTCGATTTCCGTACCGCCGACGTGGCGGCGGGCGGGCAGGGGGCGCCGCTGGCCCCGATCTATCACGACGCCCGCGCCCGGGCCTCGGGCCTGGCCGCGCCGGTCGCGGCCCTGAACATCGGCGGGGTGGCCAACATCACCCTGGTCGACGAGGACGGCACGCTGCTGGCCTTCGACACCGGCCCCGGCAACGGCATGATCGACCTGATGCTGCAGGAGCGGGGTCTTGGCCGGTTCGACGAGAACGGCCGGCTGGCCGCGGCGGGCAAGGTGGACGAGGCGATCCTGGAGCGGTTCCTGGCCAGCGCCTATTTCGCCGGCCCCGCGCCCAAGTCGCTGGACCGCTACGACTTCCCGCTCGACCTGGTGGAGCCGCTGTCGGCCGAGGACGCGGCGGCCACCCTGGTGGCCTTCACCGCCGAGGCCGTGGTCAAGGCCTTCGAGCACGGCGCCCGACCCAGCGCCCTGATCGTCTGCGGCGGCGGGCGGCACAATCCGCAGATCATGAAGGTGCTGGCCGAGCGCTGCCCGGTGCCGGTGAAGACGGCCGAGGACTACGGCTGGCGCGGCGATGCGATCGAGGCCGAGGCGTTTGCGTATCTGGCGGCGCGGACGGCGCGGGGGCTGCCGATCAGCTTCCCGGGGACGACCGGGGTGAGCGTGGCCATGACGGGGGGAAGGATCGTCAATCCGTGATCCTTCAGAACCAGGGATCCCCAAACCCGTAAAATCCCCGCGAAAGCGGGGACCCAGGCTTTTTCTGAAACGCGTGGCGCTCGACGATAAAACACCTGCGTCCCCGCTTTCGCGGGGATTTTACGGAAGAAGAGGTCGGGCCGCTCCGTTTCCGGTCAGTGCAGCTTCAGCCGCCCCGCCACGCGCTGCTGAAGCAGCCGCGCCAGGGCGAGCAGCGCGGTCTTGGTCACGCCCAGGATGGCCTTGTGGTGGGCCAGGTGGAGCGAGACGTAGAACCACTTGGCGACCAGGCCCTCGATGAAGAAGTTGGGGCCGCCGAGGCCGCCCATCAGGGCGCCGACGCCCTTGTTCTCGCCCAGCGACACCAGCGAGCCGAAGTCCTTGTAGACATAGGGCTCCTCCACCCGCGCCTGGCGCAGCCGGGCCAGCAGGACCTTGGCCAGGTAGCTGGCCTGCTGGTGGGCGGCCTGGGCGCGGGCGGGAACGAGCTTGCCGTCCTTCCACGGGCAGGCGGCGCAGTCGCCCAGGGCCCAGATGTCCGGCGCGGAGCTTTCCAGGCGCTCGTTGACGACGAACTGGTTGAGGCGGTTGGTCTCCAGGCCGAGCGCGAGATTGCTCTCGGCGGCCTTCACCCCGGCGGCCCAGACGATCAGGTCGGCGGGGATGTCGCCGTGGCTGGTTTCCAGACGGTCGGGGTGCACCGCCAGCACCTTGGCGCCGGTGCGCACGCGCACGCCCTTGCGCTCCAGGGCGACGGTCGCTTGCGCAGACGTCTTGTCGGGCAGGCCGCCAAGGATGCGCGGCGCGGCTTCGACGATGGTGATGTCGAGGCGGAAGCGCTGCTCGGCGCCGAGGGCGTCCAGCAGCGCCCGGTGCGCTTCCAGCAGTTCGGCCGACAGTTCGACGCCCGTGGCGCCGCCGCCGACGATGGCCACGCCCATGGTTCGCTCGGGCGCGAACGAGGCCTTCATGAAGGTGGCCAGCAGGCGGGTGTGGAAGGCCTCGGCGTCTTCCGTCCGCTCCAGCAAGTGCGCGGTCTCGGCGCCGGGCGTGCCGAACAGGTTGGAGCCGCTGCCGATGGCCAGCACGCCCCAGGTGAAGGTGATCGAGCGCTCGGGCACCAGCACGCCGCCGTCCGGCGCGGCGATCGGCTTCAGGGTCAGGCGCTTGGCGGTCGGGTCGAGCGCGGCGAGGTCGCCCAGCAGGAAGCTGAAATGGTTGGCGCGGCCGAGGATCGAATAGGACAGCCCTTCCTGGTGCACGTCGAGCGTGCCGGCGGCCACTTCGTGCAGGGTCGGCTTCCAGATGTGGAAGCTGGAGCGGTCGATCAGCAGGATCCGCTCCTTGCCGGCCCGGCGTCCCAGCTTGCGGCCCAGCTGCGCGGCCAGTTCCAGCCCGCCCGCCCCGCCGCCGACGATCACGATGTCATAATGCATGGGCCGACCGTTCTGCGATGGGAGCGATAACGACGGTTTTAGAGGGCGGCGGCGAGTCTGTCTCGCGGTTGCGAAGGTTGGGGTGTCGAGCGGCGGATTTCCTCCGACCTTGCTGCTTACTCTTACTCCACATCTCCGAGCATCCCCGCGAAGGCGGGGATCCAAACTGACTTCCAGGTTACGGCACGGCCCCGACCCATCTGCCGACTCGGCTTGGATCCCCGCCTTCGCGGGGATGCTCGGAGGAAAAAACGGGGCAAACGAAAAACCCGCCCTCGGCGACCGAGAGCGGGCTTCGAATTCCAGAACCTTGAAGTCTCCAACCCCTACGGGATCGGGTTGGCTTCCAGGCGCTTGTCGAGATAGCCGCCGACGGCCTGCTCGACGCTGGGCAGGTGTTCGGCCCAGAAGTGGGTGGCCTTGTCGACGACTTCATAGTCGATGACGATGCCCTTCTGGGTGCGCAGCTTGGAGACCACGCGCTCGACCTCGACGGGCGGCACGACGGTGTCGGCGCCGCCGGTCAGGATCAGGCCCGAGGCCGGGCAGGGGGCCAGGAAGCTGAAGTCGTACATGTTGGTCGGCGGCGACACCGAGATGAAGCCGTCCGTTTCCGGGCGGCGCATCAGCAGCTGCATGCCGATATAGGCGCCGAAGCTGTAGCCGGCGACCCAGGTCTGGGCGGCGGCCGGGTTGTTGGCCTGCAGCCAGTCGAGCGCCGTGGCCGCGTCGGCCAGTTCGCCGATGCCGCTATCGAATTCGCCCTGACTGCGGCCGACGCCGCGGAAGTTGAAGCGCAGGGTCGCGAAACCGCGCTTCATGAACAGGTGGTACAGCTGCACCGACACCGGGTGGTTCATGTGACCGCCGGCCTTAGGGTGCGGGTGCAGGATCAGCGCGATGGGCGCATTGTCCGTCTTGCCCGGCGAATAGCGGCCTTCGATACGGCCCGCGGCGCCGGTCAAAATCACGTCAGGCATACAGGTCCCCGTCACGAGTTGGGGCGTCGGGGCCTGTACCATTCGCCGTGAAAGGCGCATGGAATACTTGACCGCCGCGCTTGGTCTTCCTAAATCCGCATCGCGCGCACCGCCCAGCAGGGCGCGGCGCGAAGTCGCGGCTTGTAGCATACGCAAATGCGGTTGCGCGGGGAATCTGCAAGGGAGAGCGCCTGATGCGCCTGAGCACGAAGGGACGTTACGCCGTGATGGCCATGACCGACCTCGCCCGCAAGCAGGACGAGGCGGAGGGCCGCGCGGTGGCCCTGGCCGAGATCGCCGCCCGCCAGCAGATTTCTCTTTCCTATCTCGAACAGCTTTTCGCCCGCCTGCGCCGCAAGGGGCTGGTGGTCAGCGCCCGAGGGCCCGGCGGCGGCTATCGGCTGGCGACCGACGCCCGTTCGACCCGAATCTCCGACATCGTCATGGCCGTGGACGAGCCCCTGCGAGCCACCCGCTGCGGCGTCGGCAAGACCGGCCACAAGGGCTGCATGGCCGGCGGCGCCAAGTGCCTGACTCACGACCTGTGGGAAGAGATGGGCCGCCAGATCCACTCCTACCTGGCCTCGGTGACCATCGCCGACGTTCTGGAAGGCCGCCTGCGGCCGGAGGCGAAGGTCGCGGCGTGACCAGCAAGCCCGCCATCTATCTGGACTACAACGCCACCGCCCCGATCCGCCCCGAGGCGCGGGACGCGATGCTGCGCGCCTTTGAACTGGCCGGCAATCCGAGTTCCGTCCACGCGGCCGGCCGCGCCGCTCGCGATGTCGTGGAGACCGCCCGCAAGCTGGTCGGCGAACTGGTCGGCGTGGTCGCCGGCTCGGTCACCTTCGTCAGCGGCGGCACCGAAGCCAACGCCCTGGCCATCGACAGCGCCGTCGCCTCGGGCGTCAAACGCATCGTGGTCAGCGCCATCGAGCACGACGCCGTGGTCGAGACCGCCGCCGCCAGCGGCGTTTCGGTCGCGGTGCTGCCGGTCGACGCCGACGGCGTGGCCGACCTTTCCAAGCTTTCGGACCTGCTGGCCGGCGAGGGCCGGACCCTGGTCTGCCTGATGCTGGCCAACAACGAGACGGGCGTGATCCAGCCCGTCGCCGAGGCTTCGGCGATCGTGCGCGCGGCCGACGGCCTGCTGCATGTCGACGCCGTGCAGGCGGCCGGCAAGATCGCCATCGACTTCTCCGCCCTGGGCGCCGACACCCTGGCGCTGTCGGCCCACAAGATCGGCGGCCCGCAAGGCGTCGGCGCGCTGGTGGCCGGCACGCGGGCCAATGTGGTGCGTCGCCAGCATGGCGGCGGCCAGGAGCGTGGCCGCCGGGCGGGCACCGAGAACGTCGCCGGGATTTCGGGGTTCGGCGCGGCCGCTTCGGCGGCCCTGCGGGACTTGCCCCGGGCGGCCGATCAGGGCATTTGGCGCGACGCCTTAGCCCAGCGGGTCAAGGACGCTGGCGGCGTGGTGCTCGGGGAGGGCGTTCCGCGCCTGCCTCAAACTCTTTGTTTGGCCGCCGAGGGCTTCGCCTCGCAGGTCCAGGTCATGAACCTGGATCTCGCCGGGGTGATGGTCAGCGCCGGCAGCGCCTGCTCGTCGGGCAAGGTCAAGGCCAGTCGCGTGGTCGAGGCCATGGGCCGCTCCGATCTAGCCCCCTATGCGCTGCGTGTCAGCGGCGGTTGGGCGAGCACGGAAGCGGATTGGATTGTGTGCGGCGACGCCTGGCTCGCCGCCTGGAAGCGTATCGGCGCCCGGCGCCGGGAGGTGGCTTGATGGCCGCGGTCAAGGAAACGATCGACACCGTCGCCGCGCTCGAGAAATACGAGCACGGCTTTACGACCGATATCGACCAGGAGTTCGCCCCCAAGGGGCTCTCCGAGGACATCGTGCGCTTCATCTCGGCCAAGAAGGACGAGCCGGCGTGGATGCTGGAATGGCGTCTGGAGGCCTATCGCCGCTGGCTCGAGCTCGAAGAGCCGGACTGGGCCAAGGTCAGCTATCCGAAGATCGACTACCAGGACACCTACTACTACGCCGCGCCGAAGACCAAGGAAGGGCCCAAAAGCCTGGACGAGGTCGATCCCGAGTTGCTGGCCGTCTACGAGAAGCTGGGCATCCCGCTGAAGGAGCAGGCCGTGCTGGCCGGCGTCGAAGGCGCGCCGCGCTACGCCGTGGACGCGGTGTTCGACTCTGTGTCGGTCGTCACGACCTTCAAGAAGGAGCTGGCCCAGGCCGGCGTCATCTTCTGCTCGATGAGCGAGGCGATCCGCGAGCACCCGGAACTGGTCAAGCAGTACCTGGGCAGCGTGGTGCCGACCTCGGACAACTATTTCGCCTGCCTCAACAGCGCGGTGTTCTCTGACGGCTCGTTCGTCTACGTGCCGCCGGGCGTGCGCTGCCCGATGGAGCTGTCGACCTATTTCCGGATCAACGCCAAGGATTCCGGCCAGTTCGAGCGCACCCTGATCATCGCCGACAAGGGCGCCTACGTCTCGTACCTGGAGGGCTGCACGGCCCCGATGCGCGACGAGAACCAGCTGCACGCGGCCGTGGTCGAGCTGGTCCTGCTGGACGACGCCGAGATCAAGTATTCCACCGTTCAGAACTGGTATCCGGGCGATCCGGAGACCGGCAAGGGCGGCATCTACAACTTCGTCACCAAGCGCGCCGACTGCCGCGGCGACCGCTCCAAGGTGTCGTGGACTCAGGTCGAGACCGGTTCGGCCATCACCTGGAAGTATCCGTCCTGCGTGCTGCGCGGCGAGGGCTCGTCGGGTGAGTTCTACTCGATCGCCGTCACCAACGGCCATCAGCAGGCCGACACCGGCACCAAGATGATCCACCTGGGCGCCAATACGAAGTCGCGGATCGTCGCCAAGGGCATCAGCGCCGGCAAGTCGACCAGCACCTATCGCGGCCTGGTCTCGGCCCACCCCAAGGCCAAGGGCGCGCGCAACTTCACCCAGTGCGACAGCTTGCTGATCGGCAAGACCTGCGCGGCCCACACCGTGCCCTATATCGAGGCCCGCAACGGCCAGTCGGTGTTCGAGCACGAGGCCACGACCACCCGCCTGTCGGACGACCAGCTGTTCTACTGCCAGCAGCGCGGCCTTTCGCAGGAAGAAGCCGTGGCCCTGCTGGTCAACGGTTTCGTCCGCGACGTGCTGCAGCAGCTGCCGATGGAATTCGCGGTGGAGGCCCAGAAGCTCGTGGCGATCTCGCTCGAAGGGAGCGTGGGGTGATCAAGCAAGGCGTCTTCGATCTCGACGTCGAGGCGGCCAGCTGGACGCAGGATGGCGCGTTCCAGGACGCTGACGGCAAGGCCGTGCGCGCCTACGACGACGTCGTGCTGCTGCGCGCCATTGCGCCGGAGAACGATCCCCAGGCCGCCTACGATGTTCCGGTCGGCACGACCGGAACGGTTCTCTTTTTCAGCGAACGTCCTGATGGCGTCGCGCAACTCGAACTCTACTGGAGGCCGGAAGCGGTCGTTCTCGGCTACGAGGACCAACGCTACCTCCGCCTGCACATGACGAACGAAGAAAAGTACCCGCGCTGATGCTCTCTATCCAGAACCTCCACGCCCGCGTCGAAGACAAGCCGATCCTGAAGGGCGTCACGCTCGAGGTGCCGGCCGGCGAGGTGCACGCCATCATGGGTCCGAACGGCGCCGGCAAGTCGACGCTGTCCTACGTGCTGAGCGGCCGTGGCGGCTACGAGGTCACCGAGGGCTCGGCGAGCCTGAACGGCGAGGACCTGCTGAGCCTGGAGCCCAACGAGCGGGCGGCCAAGGGTGTGTTCCTGTCGTTCCAGTATCCGCTGGAAATCCCCGGCGTGCCGGCCCTGACCTTCATCCGCACCGCGGTGAACGCCCAACGCCGCGCCCGCGGCGAGGACGAGATCGCCGCCCCGGCCTTCCTGAAGCTGGCCAAGGAAAAGGCCGCCTCGCTGAAGATCGACTTCGAGATGCTCAAGCGCGGCCTGAACGTCGGCTTCTCGGGCGGCGAGAAGAAGCGGATGGAAATCTTCCAGATGGCGATGCTGTCGCCGAAGTTCCTGATCCTCGACGAGACGGATTCGGGCCTCGACATCGACGCCCTGAAGATCGTCTCCGAAGGCGTCAACGCTCTGCGCTCGCCTGAGCGCGGCATGCTGGTGATCACCCACTACCAGCGCCTGCTCGACTACATCAAACCCGACCGCGTGCACGTGCTGGCCGCCGGCCGCATCGTCGCCTCGGGCGGTCCGGAACTGGCCCTGCAGCTGGAAGCCGAGGGCTACGACAAGTACGTCGGGGCCGCCGCGTGAGCCTTTCGACCGCTCTCAAGACCGGCGACGTCACCGCGCTGCCGTCGCGCCGCGACGAGGACTGGCGCTGGACCGACCTGCGCGGTCTGATCCGCGTGCTGCCCGAGCCCGCGCCGAAGTTCGACGGCGAGGTCGCGGCCGGTCCGTTCGCAGGCCTGGCCGACGGCGAGATCCTGTTCGTCAACGGCCGCCACGTGGCCACGAGCGGGCAGGGCGACGTCCTGGCGCTGCGCTTCGTCGCGGCGACCGACAAGGTCTCGCAGGCCGCCTCGTATGCGGTCGTGGTCGAGCCGGGCGCCAGCCTGACCCTGCTGGAAAGCCACGAGGGCCGCGCGGCCGGCTACATCTCGGACGTGTCGCTCGACATCGCCGTGGGCGAGGGCGCGAGCCTGACGCGCATCGTGCTGGTCGAGGATGACGCCGAGGCCGTCGACGTCGTCACCGCCCGCGTCGAACTCGGCGCCGGCGCGACTTTCGCCCAGACCGTCCTGACCAGCGGCGCGCGTCGCCAGCGGATCGAGACCCACGTCGCTCACCCCGGCGCCCACGCCCAGGCTCGCCTGGATGGGATCTACCTGCTCAGCGGCCAGCGCCATGCCGACCAGACCACCGTGGTCACCCACGACGGCGTCGACGGCGTGACCAGCCAGTTGACCAAGGGCATGGTCGCCGACCAGGCGCGCGGCGTGTTCCAGGGGCGGATCATCGTCCAGCCCGGCGCCGACCAGACCGACGCGCGGATGGGCCACCACGCCCTGATCCTGTCGGACAAGGCCGAGATCGACGCCAAGCCCGAACTGCTGATCTTCGCCGACGACGTCGCCTGCGCCCACGGCAACACCATCGGCGCTCTGGACGAGGAAGCGGTGTTCTACGCCCGCCAGCGCGGCATTCCCGAGCTGGAAGCCCGGGCGATGCTGACCCAGGCCTTCGTCGGCGAGGTGGTCGAGCGCATCGAGCACGCCAGCGCGCGCGAGATCGCCGCCGCCTGGGTCGCCAAGCAGCTGGGGCGTGAAGAATGACCGCCGCTTTCGACGTCGAGGCGATCCGCGCCCAGTTCCCGATCCTGTCGCGCACGGTGCACGGCAAGCCGCTCGTTTACCTGGACAGCGCCGCCAGCGCCCAGAAGCCGGACGCGGTGCTGGACGCCATGATGGGCTTGGCCCGCACCTCCTACGCCAACGTCCATCGCGGCCTGCACACGCTGGCCAACGAAACGACGGAACTCTATGAAAAGGCGCGGGAAACCATCGCGCGCTTCATCAACGCCGACGTGGGCGAGATCGTCTACACCAAGAGCGCCACCGAAGCGGTGAACCTGGTGGCCGACACCTTCGGGCGTAGCCTGAAGCCCGGCGACGAGATCATCGCTTCGGAGATGGAGCACCACGCCAACATCGTGCCCTGGCACTTCCTGCGCGAGCGCTACGGCGTCGTGCTGAAGTTCATTCCGGTGCTCGACGACGGCCGGCTCGACATGGAGGCCTATAAGGGCCTGCTGTCGGAAAAGACCAAGATGGTCGCCGTCACCCACATGTCGAACGTGCTGGGCACGGTCAATGACGTGGCCGAGATCGTCCGCCTGGCCCATGCGGCCGGCGCGCCGGTGCTGCTCGACGGCTGCCAGGGGATCGTCCACACCAAGGTGGATGTGAAGGCGCTCGACGTCGATTTCTACGTCTTCAGCGGCCACAAGCTCTACGGCCCCACTGGCATCGGCGTGCTCTACGGCAAGGCCGAGCGCCTGGCCGCCCTGCCGCCTTACCAGGGCGGCGGCGAGATGATCGGCTCGGTCAGCCTGGACAAGATCACCTATGCCGACCCGCCGCACCGCTTCGAGGCCGGCACGCCGGCGATCCTCGAGGCCGTCGGCCTGGGCGCGGCCATCGAGTGGCTGAACGCCATCGACCGCGACGCGGCCCTGGCCCACGAGCACGCGCTCTATGAGCGGGTCGCCCAGCGCCTCGAAGGCGTCAACGGCGTGCGGATCCTCGGCACGGCGCCTGGCAAGGGCGCGGTGATGAGCTTCGTCGTCGAGGGCGCCCACGCCCACGACGTGGCCCAGGTGCTGGACCGCTACGGCGTGGCCGTGCGGGCCGGAACGCACTGCGCCGAGCCGCTGATGAAAAGGTTCGGGGTGACGTCGAGCGCCCGGGCTTCCTTCGCCCTATATAATACGCCTGCCGAAGCCGACGCGTTCGTGGACGCGCTGGATAAGGCCCGCAGCTTCTTCAGTTGAGCCTATGACCGACCAAGCCGAAGTCCCGCAAGCCGCGACGGCTCTTTCCTCCGAAGAGCTGAACCGCCTGACCGACCAGCTGATCGAGAAGCTGAAGACGGTGTTCGACCCGGAAATCCCGGTCGACATCTATGAGCTTGGCCTGATCTACAAGGTCGATGTCAGCGACGACAAGGACGTGGCCATCGACATGACCCTGACCGCGCCGGGCTGCCCGGTGGCCGGCGACATGCCGGGCTGGGTCAAGGATGCGGTCATGGAGATCGACGGCATCCGCTCGTGCAATGTCGATCTGACTTTCGACCCGCCGTGGGACCCGTCGCGGATGAGCGACGAGGCCAAGTTGCAGCTGAACATGTTCTGAGGACAGAGCCCATGGAAGCCGCCGTCACCGCCCGTCCGCGCCGCCCGCGCCCCAAGGTCGTCACCCTGACCGAGGCCGCCGCCGCGCGCGTGAAGGAGATCATGGATAGGGCCGACCAGCCCTATGCGGGCTTGCGCGTTGGCGTGAAGAACGGCGGCTGCGCGGGCCAGGAATATGTCTTCGAATACGCCAAGGAGAAGGGCCCGATCGACGAGGTCGTCGAGGACAAGGGCGTCACTATCCTGATCGAGCCGAAGGCGGTGCTGTTCCTGATCGGCACTGAAATCGACTACGAGGTCACCAAGCTGTCGTCGAAGTTCGTGTTCCATAACCCGAACGAGACCGACGCCTGCGGCTGCGGCGAGAGCGTGACCATTCAGCCGGCGCCTGAGCAGAACGACTGACGCGGCGCTTCGCCGAGGATCAGATCCACGATCCCGTCACCTGCATGGTGACGAACAATATTGCCAGGAAGGTCAGCGGCGTCTCCAGCACCGCAAGGACGGTCGCCGTGATCCGCCAGCCGCGCGAAAGCCAGATGGTCAGGGCGCCGATGGGCGCGCCAGAATAGAGCAGCAGCGGGCCCAACCATGGGAACGGCTGCGCGTCGAGGTCGAGCCTCGGCCTAGCGCCCGGTTCGATCCAGAAGAAGTGGCCGATCGCGGCGCAGATCAGAAACGGCAGGGCCGGCAGCAGCAGGACGGCGTGCCTGGGACGCAGGCCGCGGCGCGCCGCGAAGGCGACGGCCGGGCCGACCAGGAGGGCCTGGAAGCCGAGGGCGAGCAGGATCTCCATCAGGCGCCGACGAAGCCGGGTGCGGCCCGGCGCGCATAGATCGCCACCGTCACGACCGACAGCGCCGCGCTGGCCGCCAGGGCCCACAGGCCGGCCGTCTGGGCGCCGAGCGGCGCCAGCAGCAGGCCGACGCCCAGGAAGTTCAGCGCGATCTTCGGGTGCTCCAGCGGCGGGAAGTTGAAGTCGCGCTCGGGCTGGGCCTGCTGCAGGCCGGCGACGAAGAAGTTGCGGGCGATCAGCAGCAGCGGAACCGAGATCCAGGCGCCCGGAAAGGCGCCGGCCGCCATCAGGGCGCCGAGGCTGACGAGGGTCAGCAGCCGGTCGGCCAGCAGGTCGAACATCGCCCCGAACGTCGAGGTCTGGCCGAAGCGTCGCGCGACCCAGCCGTCGAGCACGTCGGTCAGGCCGGCGCCGAGGAACAGGGCCAGGGCGATCCAGCCGGCGTCGGCGAGAACGGCCCAGGCCAGGAAGGGCAGGGCCAGGATGCGCAGGGCGGTCAGCAGATTGGGCAGCATGTCCGTCTCCTCTGCGTCGCTGGGTCAGCGATAGGCGGCGACCATCGCTCTGTAGGCCGGCTGGCTCGTGGCCAGCGCTTCCGGCGAGCGGGCGCTGAGCACGAAGGTCAGGAAGAAGGTCTGGCCGTCGGCGTCGTTTTCCTGGCCGTAGGCGACCAGCTCCCAGTTGGCGCCCTTGCCCGGGGTCTGGCGGTAGACCGTCAGAGCGCCGGCGGCGGCGGTGGCCATGTCCGGCAGGCGTTCCAGCTTCAGGCCCGGATCGTCGGCGAGGAACTTGGCCTGGTCCTGCTCCAGGAAACCCGCCAGGTCGTCGGCGTCGCCGTCGCGTCGGGTGGCGCAGGCGTAGATGACCGCCGGCGCGTCCCGGAAGGTCTGGCCCGCCGGCGTGAGAGCCTTGCAGTTGTTCTCGTGCCTGACGTCGTCAAGCGCGCTCCACCCCGCCGGGGCGGTGATCTCGGGCCACCAATGCGGCTCGAAGCCCGTTTCCGTGGGAATCACGGCCTTGGTGATCTGGGCGGCGGCGGGGATCGGGGCGGCGAACGCCAGGACGACGGCTAGGCGGGCGGCGAAGGCTTTGGCCATCGGTTTTCTGATCAGTGCTTGAGTCATGGCATGACCCCGCCGACCAGAAGGGCCGACAAGAAGCCGATGACGAGGGTGAAGGGCGTCTGCAGCAGGCCGAACAAGGCCGCCACCAAGCGGAACTTTCGACCGTAGGCGATGACGACGATCGTCGCGGGCAGGATTGAAAGCGGGATGGCGAAGGCGAGCCATAGGAGCCAGTCCGGGCGCGGAAAGACCGAGTCTGGTCTGGCCATGAACGTGAGGTCGAACGCCAGGCCCAGCACCATCGGCGCGGCCAGCACGAGCAGCAGCAGCGAGCGCTTCTTCTCTGCCCCGGTCGCTCTTGCGATCGTGACGGCCGCGAAGGTCGCCACGGCCTGGAGCAGCAGGATGACCGCCAAGTCCCGCATCGCGTCACGCCGACAGCGGTTCGGCTTCGGCCGCCGGCTTTTTACGCGGCGGATCGACCAGCACCGAGGCCTTCACCGGCTGGCCGGTGGCTTCGGCGATCAGTTCGTTGGTGCGGCCTTCGACGGTGTTTTCCAGCAGCTTCATGAACTCGACCTTCTGTAGGTCCTGGGGCAGGGCGGGCAGGAACTCGACCGTGGCCCGGCCGGGGGTCTTCTTCTTCTCCTGCTGCTTCCAGAAGCAGCCGAGATTGGTGGCGACCGGCACCACCGGCAGGCCGAAGTCCTGGCTCATGTGATAGACGCCGGTGCGGTAGCGATAGCGCTCGCCCGGCGCGGCCAGGTGGCCCTCGGGATAGATCAGGATGCGGCGGCCCTCGGCGGCCACCTGGGCGGCGCTCTTGGAGAGGGCGGCGCGCGCTTCCGGTCCGCCGCAGCTGTCGACGACGATGGCCCCGAACTTCTTGAGGATGCCGCCCAGCAGCGGGAACTTCTCCAGGTGGTCGCCGGTGACGAAGCTGAGATTGTCGAGATTGGCGAACATCACGAAGCCGTCGCCCCAGCTGTGGTGTTTGGCGGCGATGATGAAGGCGCCCTTCGGCAGGTTCTCCTGGCCCTTCAGCTCGACCTCGACCCCGGCGAAGATCCGCAGGGCCCACAGCATGCGCTTCGAATAGAGCCGCAGGGCGAAGGTCACCGGCCGGCGGCCCGGCAGCAGCGCCGAGAGCGCCGCCGACAGGCCGTAGAAGATCGACAGCACCCAGTAGTAGGCGTTGAACAGCGCGCTGCGCATCAAGCGGTCCTTTATCGGGCCTTGAGCACGGCGAGGACCGCCGCGGTCATCAGGGGAGCGTGGGCCGAGAGCAGGTCTTCGCCCAGGCGGCCGTAGGCGCGGTTCTGGGCGGTCTGGGTGATGACGCCGATGGCCATGGCGGCGATGACGCGCGGGTCGCCCGGCGGCAGCTCCATCTTCAGCATGGCGTGCTTGATGATCGTCTCGACCAGGGTGACCGGGTCGCGGCCGTCTTCCTGGTAGTAGGGCAGGAAGTGGTGCAGCTGCAGCAGGTGGAACGAGAACAGGGTCCAGTCCTCGTCGGCCGCCGTGCAGTAGGCGCGGACGATGGCGCCGGCCTTGGCCTCGACGCCGTGGACGGCGCTCGCCTCGGCCTCGATCAGCTCGGACAGCCGCCGGTGGGCGGCCATGAACAGGCCGAGGGCCAGCTCGTCCTTGCTCTTCCAGTGACGGTAGATCGCGCCCTCCGACACCTCGGCGCGGGCGGCGATCAGCTTGGTGGTGGCCGCGTCGACGCCCTGGGCGGCGAAGACCTCGAGGGCGGCGCGTTCGATGCGGGGCTTGGCGCTCATGAGACCGACGTTACATCAGATCGAACAGATTGCAAGTAAACGCTCACATACGCTCCAGCGATTGACGGGGAGAGCGGGCGCGGTCATGCACGGCCATGGTCCAGACGGTTCTGATCTATTCCATGGGCGAGGTGATCGGCGATGGCCTGATCAAGCTGCCCTTCGTGGCTGGCCTGCGCGCTGCCTTTCCCGATGCGCGGATCACCTGGTGCGCGGCCAAGGGCGAGACGGTCTATGACGGCCCGCTGAAGCGCGTCGTGGCCGGCTATGTCGACGAGATCCTCAAGGACGGCGTCACCGGCGCGGGCGCGCTGGACGTGCTGCCTTGGGTCAAGCCGTTCGGCGGACGGACCTTCGACCTGGTCATCGACACCCAGGAGAACCTGCGCCGCAGCCTGGTGGCGCGGCGAGCCGCCCAAGGCCGCTTCGTCTCGGCCGCGATGGAAGCCCGCAAGAGCGACTGGCCGGCGGCCGTGGTCGACCGGCTGGCGCGGCTGTTGGCTCTGGCGAGCGACGGGCAGGGCGCCTTGCGGCCCTTGGCCCTGACCGAGACCGACGCCCTTTCGGCCGCCAGCGCCCTGCTGCCGGACGGTCCCGTCTATGTGGGCCTGGCGCCCGGCGCCGGCGGCCAGGAAAAGCGCTGGCCGCTGGAGCGCTATCTCGACCTGGCCCGCGATCAGCAGGCGGCTGGGCGGACGCCCGTATTCTTCTTCGGGCCAGACGAGGCGGCCGACGCGGCGATCGCCCGCGCCGAGGTTCCTGGCGCCCTGTTTCCGGAGGTCGATCGCGGCGACGGCTTCACCTCGGTGAAGGGGCCGCTGCTGGCCATCGCCCTGGCCGGGCGGCTGGCCGCCGCGGTCGCCAACGACGCCGGCCCCGGACACATGCTGGCGGCCGGCGGGGCGCCCCTGCTGTCGCTGCAACTGAATCGCCGCAAGGCGGTCAAGTTCCGGCCTGCCGCGCGCCGTCTTGAGGTGCTATGCGCCGAGGACTACGGAGAGGGCATGGCCGCGCTCCCGACCGATGTCGTCAAGGCCGCCCTCGACACCCTGATCGCCGGAGTTTCCTGATGTCCATCCTCGCCCCCATTTCCGCCGGCGAGCTCGTCGACAAGATCACCATCCTGCGCGTGAAGGCCGAGCGGATCGGCGATGCCGCCAAGGAGGCCAATGTCCGCAAGGAGCTGGCCCTGCTGGAGGGAATCGCCGCCGAAAAGCTGACGCCCAGCGCCGAGCTCGACCGCCTGACGGCCGAACTGACCGAAATCAACGCGGCGCTTTGGGACATCGAAGACGGCAAGCGGGCCTGCGAACGTCGCCAGGAATTCGGCCCCGAGTTCGTCCAGCTGGCCCGCCGGGTCTATATGGACAACGACAAGCGGGCCGCCGTGAAGCGTCAGATCAACGCCCTGACCGGCTCCGACATCGTCGAGGAAAAGAGCTACAAGCCGTACTGATCGGCATTTCAAATCAATCTGTTGCGCCAGGTTTTCGAGGCGCGCGAAGAGGGCGGCCCGCCAGGCGGAGCCGCCCTTCGTCGTTCCGACGTCTAGCGCTTCACTGCGTTTGCGACACCGAACGACGCTACCTGGCAATCTGACGAAATCCGCCGCCAAAGAGGTCTCGCCGATAATGACACCGGTTACCGCTTCTGGGCGGCGACCGGAGGGCGGCGCGGATCACACGGGCCTCCTCCGAAGGAAACGACAGGGAGGGGGAGGCATCATGCTTCAAACGACATTCCAACGTCGCGCCGCGGCGCGTCTGTGCGCGGCCGCGTCCGTGCTGGCTCTGAGCGCCGGGGCGGCTCACGCTCAAGAGGCGGCTCAGGCCTCGGGCCAGTCCGTCGAGAACACCGCCGTCGAGGAGGTGGTGGTGACCGGCTACCGCGCGGCCCTGCAAAGCGCCATCAGCGTCAAACGCAACGCCAACGTGATGGTCGACGCCATCAACGCCGAGGACATCGCCGATTTCCCGGACGCCAACCTCGCCGAGTCGTTGCAGCGCCTGCCGGGCGTGTCGATCGACCGCGAGAACGGGGAAGGGCGTACGATCACTGTCCGGGGTCTTGGCAGCGACTTTACCCGGGTGCGCCTGAACGGCCTGGAGGCGCTTTCGACGGCGGCCGCCACCGATTCCGGCACCAGCCCCAACCGCTCGCGCGGCTTCGACTTCAACACCTTCGCCTCGGAGCTGTTCAACTCGCTGAAGGTGCAGAAGACCGCTTCGGCCGAGACCGACGAGGGCTCGCTAGGCGCGACGGTCGACCTGCAGACCGGCCGGCCGTTCGACTTCAAGGGCCGGCGCCTGGCCCTGTCGATCCAGGATTCCTACTACGAGAACGGCGGCAACCACGTGCCGCGCATCGCGGGCCTCGTCTCCGACCGCTGGAACGACACCAAGATCGGCGACCTCGGGGCGCTGTTCTCGCTGGCCTACAATTCGCGCAAGCAGACCATCGACAGCTACCAGCGCCAGGCCGGCCAGAGCGACCTGCTGTACCGCAACGCCACCCACACTGGCGCGACGACGACGGCCACGGGCTTCGCGACCGTGGCCGAAGGCTCCAGCGCCGACGCCCTGGCGCAGATGAACGACCTGACGGTGATCCCGGCCCTGGCGACCCTGAACCACGCCGAGCTGCAACAGGAGCGGATCGGGGCGACGGCGGCCTTCCAGTGGCGGCCGACCCCCAAGACCACGGTGACCACCGATCTGGTCTATTCGCGCCTGTGGCAGGACCAGACGAACTACCAGCTGCAGACCGTCGGCCTGAACCGCAACAACACCAAGACGGTGACCTCGGGCGGCAAGACCTATTCGACCTACAACGCCTCGACCGCGCCGGCGAGCGTGCAGCGCCAGATCCTGCCGTACTGCACCAGCCAGACGGGCACGGCCTATCGCGACGCCATCGACTGCGGCACGGACCTCTACGGCTCCTCGCTCGTGTCGGGCACGAGCTACAGCTACAATCCCAACAACCTCGAGCCCTACGACTACTATTACAAGTACGGCTACAACGGGCAGACGGGGACGGCGGGCGTGCTGGGTGCGATCCAGGCCCTGGTCGGCCGGCCGGCGACCCAGGTGCTGGAAGCCCACGTCAACGACGCCAATCAGGCCGACTATCTGGTGATGGACAATGTCGACGTCCGCTCGGCGGCCGACGAGAGCTATTACACCACCACCTTCCAGCAGGCCTCGTTCAACGTCGCCCACGAGTTCAGCGACCGCTTCACCCTGAACGCCACCTACGGCCTGTCGCGCTCGCGCACCCAGAACACCGGCCTGCTGGTCGAGTTCAACCACATGGACGCCGACGGAGTGGTCTATGACGAGCGGGGCGGCGGCTCGATGCCGATCCTCAACTTCGGCTTCAACGTGGCCGACCCGACCCAGTGGGACACGGTCAAGGGCTTCTCGGCCCTGCGCCACTACGAGCGCTATGTCGACAACCGCTACGAGACCGCCAAGGTCGATCTGAAGTACGACATCGATGACGACCTGACCTGGAGCGGCGGCGTCGCCCGGCGCGTCTATCAGTTCACGACGGCGCAGTATCAACGCCTGTCGACCGAGACTCTGAACCCGACGCTGCTGGAAGCCGGCACGACGACGGCGGCGATGAGCAAGCTGGTGAACTGGGGCGCGGGCCTGGACGTCTCGTCCGGCACGCCGACCAGCTTCATCGTGCCCGACATCGACAAGTTCCGCAGCCTGTTCGGCTTCGACTGCAACTGCGTGAACAAATGGGGCGACTGGCGCCTGTCGTCGAAGTCCAACCCCGGCAACGCCTATTCGGTGACCGAGACCGACACCAGCTTCTACAACCAGTTCGACTTCCGCAGCGGGCTCTTCGACCGCACCCTGCGCGGCAATGTCGGGGTGCGATACGCCCTCACCGAGCTGGAATCGAACGGCTACTCGACCTCGGCCCGGGCGCTGACGGCGACCAACAAGTACCATGACCTGCTGCCATCGCTGAACCTGGCCTACGAGCTGAAGGACAACATGCTGCTGCGCTTCGGCGCGGCCAAGGTGATGGCGCGGCCGCAACTGGCCAACCTGTCGCCGGGCATCTCGTCGCTCAGCACCTCGCTGCCGTCGAGCTCGCTGCCGTCGATCACTCTGGGCAATCCTGAACTCAAGCCGTTCCGGGCCACCAACTACGACCTGTCGTTCGAATGGTACTTCGCGCCGGGGGCGCTGTTCTCGGCGGCGATCTTCACCAAGGAGATCAGCAGCTTCCCGCAGAACGTGACGCGTTCGGGGCCGCTGAGCCAACTGCTCGACAGCGACAGCCTGGCCTCGGTGAAGGACGCTCTGACCAACACCGCGCTGCTGGCCTATATCGCCGCCGATGGCGACTGGACCATCCGCCAGTACGTCGATGCGCCCGGCGGGCGGATCTCGGGCGTCGAGTTCAGCTACCAGCAGAACCTGACCTTCCTGCCCGCGCCGTTCGACAAGCTGGGCGTCCAGGCCAACTACACCCACCTGGAATCCAAGCTGGGCTACATCCTCAACCCCGACAAGGCCGACGGGATCGTCGAAGGGCCGTGGCTGGGCGCCTCGCCCGACGCGGTGAACTTCACGGTCTATTACGACGCCGACAAGTGGTCGGCCCGCCTGTCGAGCGCCTATCGCGCGGCCTACTACACGACCTATCCGCTGGCCTCGGGCACCTGCGCGCCGGGCGACTGCTCCTCACCCTACGTCAACGACTTCGGCGGCTCCAACGCCACCTTCAACCTCGACGGCTCGGCGACCTACACGGTCAACAAGTTCATCACGCTGAACATCGAGGCGCTGAACCTGACCAACCAGAAGACCGAGCGCTGGGCCTACGACGCCAACCACCTGGTCACCAACTACGGCTCGACCGGGCGCAGCGTGTCGGTTGGGTTCAGGCTGAAGTACTAGGCGTGAACTGGTCCTCGCCCCTGGGCGGGGACCATTCTGATCCGCTGCATTGGATCCCAAATCCGAGTATCCCCGCGAAGGCGGGGATCCAAGCTGAGACGGCGGGCTTCCCATGGGCCGCGCCATACCCTGAGAGTCAGCTTGGGTCCCCGCCTTCGCGGGGATGCACGGTGGAAGGATGGCGAGGTGATGGCCCTAAGTCTGCGGCAGGAACTGCGGCACGCGGGCCTCGAGCAGCCGCACCAGATCCTCGTCCATGAAGTCGTAGTCGTCGGGAATGCCCAGGCAGATCACCTTGGCCCGCAGGTGCTGGCGGTACCGCTTCGACAGCTTGTTGCGATGGGCCTTCTCCATGACGAAGATCAGGTCGGCCCACGCGACGTTCTCGGGCGTCACCGGGTTCTCGGCGTCGTTATTGAGACCCGCCGAGTCGACCTCGATCCCCGGCCAGTGCGAGAAGACCTGTTCGGCGGTCGGGCTGCGCAGCTTGTTCTGGCTGCAGACGAAAAGCACGTTCATCCGCCAAGCTTAGCCAAGCCTCACCGCCCCTTGAAGGCCGCCGGGCGCTTTTGCAGGAAGGCCGAGACGCCTTCGATGAAGTCTTCGGTCTTGCCGGCAGCGCGCTGGGCCTGGCGTTCGGCGTGCAGCTGGCCGATCCAGTCGGTCTCCAGGCTGTCCCAGACCAGCCGCCGGATCGCGCCCAGCGAGGCCGGGCCTTCGGCCAGGGCGCGGGCCAGTTCCAGGGCGGTCGGCATCAGCTCGGCGTCGGGGACGCAGCGGTTGACCAGGCCCCAGTCCAGGGCCTTGGCGGCGGGGATCTTGTCGCCCAGCAGCATCATCTCCATCGCCCGGGCCTTGCCCACCAGGCGCGGCAGCAGCCAGGTCGAGCCGCCGTCAGGCACCAGGCCGATGCGGCGGAAGGCTTGCAGGAAATAGGCGCTCTCTGCCGCCACGACGATGTCGCCGAGCAGGGCCAGGGAGCAGCCGATGCCGGCGGCCGGGCCGTTGACGGCGGTGACGATCGGCAGCGGGAAGTCGCGCAGCAGCGTCACCAGCGGATTGTAGACGCTTTCCAGGGCCGCGCCGGCGTCGGGCCTGCCGTCGGCGTCCATCGGCCGGCCGGCGGTCGCGCCCGCTGAGAGGTTGGCCCCCGAGCAGAAGCCGCGGCCTTCGCCGGTCAGCACCACGGATCGCGCTTCGACCTGGCCTGCCGCAACGACGCCGAAGGCGTGGGCCAGTTCGCGGGCGACCTCGGGGCTGGCGGCGTTGAGCGTGGCGGGATCGGAAAGGGTGACGACGGCCACGCCGCCTTCGGTTTCCAGCCGGATCTTCTCGTAGGCCATCACATCCTCCGGGCGTCTTTTCGCGCCTGAAGGCAAGCTAGGCGCGGCTGCCCCGGGGGAACGCAAGCGCTGGATGGCTCAAAAGGAAAGAGCCCGCCGATCCTGGGATCGACGGGCTCCGGACGCGGTTCTCTGGAGAAGAACGCGTGTTCTGTTCTTAAGCCGCGTTGGCCGATTCCTGCTGGGTCTCGGCGGCGGTGACGCGGTTGCGGCCGCTGCGCTTGGAGGCGTAGAGCGCGGTGTCGGCGCGTTCCATGACCGAGTGGGCGGTCTCGCCCTTGCGGCGCTCGGCGAAGCCGGACGACAGGGTGATGGCGCCCAGGTCCTCGTTGGTCGAGCGACGCTTGAGCATGCGCGAGGAGACCTCGACGCGGATCTCTTCCAGCGTGGCGTTGACCACGGTGGCGGCTTCGCCCGGGAAAATCATCGCGAATTCCTCGCCGCCGTAGCGGGCCGCGAAGCGGGGCAGGGCGGCGACGCGGCCGATGACGCTGGCGACGTAGCGGATGACCTGGTCGCCGGTCTGGTGACCCCAGGTGTCGTTGAAGCCCTTGAAGTGGTCGATGTCGAGCACGGCCAGGCAGATGGCCGAACCGGCCTCGTCGGCCTCGGCGCAGGCGCGCTCCAGCTCTTCGTCGAAGGCCTTGCGGTTGGCCAGGTTGGTCAGGCCGTCGGTGGTGGCGTCGCGGCGCACCTGCTCCAGGTGCTCGCGCAGGCGGTCGACTTCGGCGGTGGACTCGGCCAGGCGGTTTTCCAGCGCCTTGTTTTCCTTGGCGACCTGCCGGGTGGCGGCGGCCAGGCTGGTGACCACGGCCTTGATGCCTTCGACGGCGGTCGGGCCGTCGAGGTCCTTGGAGACCCCGGCCAGGGTCTTGCCGAAGGCGGCGTTGGTCTTCTGGGCGTTCTGGATGGCCTTCGAAACCGATTCCAGCTCCTTGGAGAGCAGGTCGCCGGCGTCGCGGATCTGTTCGTTGAGGCGAGCCTTGGGAAGATAGGCGGCGGCCAGCTCTTCGCTCAGCATCTCGGTGATGGGCTCGCCCATCGAGATCAGGCGGGTGATCTCGCGCGCCAGGGCGCCGTCCGGATCGGCCACATAGTGGGTCCAGAGCTCGAAGTTCAGCGCGGTCGGCCAGATCTGATGACGCTCCATCAGGTCCAGGGCCCGACGGGCGATCTTGTAGGCTTCAGGGCCGCGCAGCGTGGTCTCGACGTCCGACATCTTTCATTCCCCCGTTCGGTCCCGGTTTCTCCGAGGCCGATCGCTTGCGCGCCAAACATAAGCGCAAGAGTTCAAACGAGCGGTTAAGGCCGGACGGGCGCGCTTGCGCCGGTCACAACTTCAACGCATCCTGAACGCTGATAAGATGAGCCGAGAGGCCGTTTTCGGGAGAGACGCCGCATGAACGCCCCCGCCAACCTTGGTCCGGAGGCCGTCCGGGCCGGCCTGGAGACGGTGCTGCAGAAGCAGAAGGCCGCTCACCTGCGTGACGGCGCGCCGTCGGCCGGACGGCGCATCGACTGGCTGAACCGCAGCATCGGCCTGCTGGTCGATCACCAGGACGACATCGCCAAGGCGGTGAGCGACGATTTCGGCGTGCGCTCCAAGGACGCCACGGCCCTGACCGACGTCGCCGGCTCGATCGGGCCGCTGAAGTTCGCCCGCGACCATCTGCGCCAGTGGATGAAGACCGAGAAGCGACGCACCACGCCGGCGCTGCTGGGCGTGTTCGGGGCCAAGGCCGAGGTGCGCTGGCAGCCCAAGGGCGTGGTTGGCGTGATCAGCCCGTGGAACTTCCCGATCAACCTGACCTTCGCGCCGCTGGCCGGGGTGCTGTCGGCCGGCAATCGGGCGATGATCAAGCCGTCGGAGTTCACGCCGGCGACGTCGGAGCTGATGAAGGCGATGTTCGCCAAGGCCTTCGACGAGGAGGAGATCGCGGTCGTCACCGGCGGTCCTGAGGTGGGACAGGCGTTTTCGGGCCTGGCCTTCGACCACCTGCTGTTCACCGGCGCGACCTCGGTGGCGCGCCACGTGATGCGGGCGGCGGCCGAGAACCTGGTGCCGGTGACGCTGGAGCTGGGCGGCAAGAGCCCGGTGATCCTGTCGCGCGGGGCCGACCTGGAGACCGCCGCGGCGCGGGTGATGGCCGGCAAGACGCTGAACGCCGGCCAGATCTGCCTGGCCCCCGACTATGTGCTGGCTCCGGCCGAGGACGTCGATCGCTTCGTCGAGGCGGCCAAGGCGGCGGTCGCCAAGAGCTTCCCGACCCTGAAGGACAATCCCGACTACACGGCCCTGGTCGCCCAACGGCACTACGACCGGGTGAAGGGCTATGTCGACGACGCGCGCGCCAAGGGCGCCAGGGTGGTCGAGCTCAATCCGGCCGGCGAGGACTTCGCCCAGCAGGAGCACCGCAAAATCCCGCCGACCCTGATCCTGGATCCCACCGACGACATGACGGTGATGCAGGACGAGATCTTCGGTCCGCTGCTGCCGGTGAAGGCCTATAACCGCGTCGAGGACGCCATCGGCTACGTCAACGCCCACGCCCGTCCGCTGGCTCTCTATTGGTTCGGGACCGACGACGCCGAGCGCGAGAAGGTGCTGGACGGCACGACCAGCGGCGGGGCCACCGTCAATGACGTGATCTTCCATGTCGCCCAGGAGGACCTGCCGTTCGGCGGCGTCGGCCCGGCCGGCACGGGCGCCTATCACGGCCACGACGGCTTCCGCGAGTTCAGCCACCGCAAGGCGGTGTTCCACCAGCTGAAGAAGGACATCGGCCCGATGCTGGCCCTGCGCCCGCCTTATGGCGCGGCGATCCGGAAGTATCTGGCGGGGCAGATCAAGCGGTAGTCGCCTGCGGCGACCCCCTCAGTCGGCTTTGCCGACAGCTCCCCCAGAGGGGGAGCATTTGGCGCGGCGCAGATCCTCCCCCTCTGGGGGAGGTGGCCCGAAGGGCCGGAGGGGGAGCGCCGAAGGCGCGCTTCACCGCCCCTCGGTCCACAGGTCCAGCGGCTGCTTGGCCTCGTGGCGGATGACCGCGAAATAGCCGGCCACGGCCAGCACGACGCCCGTGATCAGTCCGCCGAAGAAGCCCGCCGGGGTGGCGAACCACAGGGTCAGGGTGGTGATGGCGACCGCCAGGGCGACGACGCACCAGCGGATCAGCACGCTGAAGGCGTGATAGGTGCGTTCGTGGGTCAGCAGGTCGGCGTCTGATTGGGACGGCGTGAAATTGGCCATGGCGGTTCCTCCGGGCTTTTTGCTCGTTCTTGGCAAACGCGCGGAACCGTCGAGGAAACAAAGAAAAGCCGGCGGCTCCGTGGAGCACGCCGGCCACTCTACGCCCGAATGGGCGGTTCGTCAGTCCTCGACCTTGGCCAGGCGGGGCGGAGCCCGCAGCAGGAAGGCGGGGATGTCGTTGCCGAAGCCGACCACGCGGCGATCGTCGTCGTCGTCGCGGGCGCGGACCGGCTGGACGCCGCGCACCGGCATCGGCGGACGCTCGCGCGAGGGGCGGGCCGCGGGAGCGGCTTCCTCGACCGGAGCGGCTTCGACCACGGCGGCGGGGGCGCGCTCACGGTCGCGGGTGCGTTCGCGGCGCGGCTTGCGCTCGCGTTCCGGACGCTCCGAACGCTCGGGGCGCTCGGCGACGGGCGCTTCGGGAGCGGCCTCGACGGCGACGGCGACGGCGACGGTTTCGACGACTTCGCCCTCGGCCGGAGCGGCCTCGGCGCGTTCGCGACGGCCGCGGCCGCTGCGTTCACCGCGCTCGCTCCGCTCGCCGCGTTCACGGCCCGGACGCTCGCTGCGGCCGCGACGGCGGTCGCCTTCGCGCGGCACGGTGACGGCGTCGCTGTAGTCGACGTCGATGACTTCTTCGGTGGGCGTCGAGCCGATCAGCTTGACGACCTTGTCGAAGCCTTTGTCGTCGGCCGGGGTCACCAGCATGTAGGCGACGCCCGAGCGGCCGGCGCGGCCGGTGCGGCCGATGCGGTGCACATAGTCGTCGGCGTGGTGCGGGACGTCGTAGTTGAAGACGTGGCTGACGGCCGGGATATCAAGGCCGCGGGCGGCGACGTCGGAGGCCACCAGGATCTTCAGCGAGCCGTCGCGGAAGGCCGCCAGGGTCTTCATGCGCTGGCTCTGGTCGAGGTCGCCGTGGATGGCGGCGGCGTCGAAGCCGTGCACCTTCAGCGACTTGGCGACGATGTCGACTTCGGTCTTGCGGTTGCAGAAGACGATGCCGGTTTCCGGCGCGGCCTTCTCCACGATGGTGCGCAGGGCCAGGCGCTTGGCCTTGGGGTCCGAGGACGGCACCTTGATCAGCAGCTGGGTGATGTTGGCGTTGGTCGTGGCCGGCTTGGCGACCTCGATCCGCACCGGATCCTTCAGGAACTGCTTGGTGAGGCGCGTGATTTCCGGCGGCATCGTCGCCGAGAAGAACAGGGTCTGCTTTTTCGGCGGCGTCATCTTGAAGATGCGCTCGATGTCCGGGATGAAGCCCATGTCGAGCATGCGGTCGGCTTCGTCGACGACGAGGAACTGCACGCCGGTCATCAGCAGCTTGCCGCGCTCGAAGTGGTCGAGCAGGCGGCCGGGGGTGGCGATCAGCACGTCGACGCCGCGATCAAGCTTCTTTTCCTGGTCGCCGAACGAGACGCCGCCGATCAGCAGCGCCCACGAGAGCTTGGTGCCCTTGGCGTACTTCTCGAAGCTGGAGGCGACCTGGTCGGCCAGCTCGCGGGTCGGGGCGATGACCAGGGCGCGCGGCATGCGGGCCTTGGCGCGGCCCGACTGCAGCTTGTCGATCAGCGGCAGGGTGAAGGCGGCGGTCTTGCCGGTGCCGGTCTGGGCGATGCCCAGGACGTCCTGGCCGGCGAGGGCGACCGGGATCGCCTGGGCCTGGATCGGAGTGGCGGTCGTGTAGCCGGTGTCGGCGACCGCTTGAAGGGTCGTGGGCGAGAGCCCGAGATCGGAGAATTCTGTCATTTCACGCTGGTCTGAACTCGGAGCCGCCCGTGCTTGGGCGAGCGGGCGGCGCGGATTCGCCAGACCTGCTCCGAAGGTGGGGATAAATAGGCGCAATCGCCGCAAAGTCAATCTTCGCGGGGCCTATGCGGGCTCAGGTGGGCCGCCGTGCGCCAAAGCGCAAGAGGAAGGGAGAGAGCGAGTGCAAGAGTGAGCGCCGCCCCAGTCCTTCCCCCGAAGGACGGGACCAGGACACGGGAGCCGTCCGTGAAGTCCTGGCGGGGCGGCGCTCCGCTCGGCGCCGCCAAAGGGGAGGAAGACGGCGCTGAGAAATCACTACTGGATTAGTATGGATTCGAGCGCGTCAGTTTTTCTAAGAGAGCTTTCAGCCGCGCGGCTCAGTGATGCGCGTGCTGCCCGGCGTTTCGCTTGCGGGTGGCCGCAGCTTTCCTGGCGGAAGCCGAACGATCGGCGGCGCGGCCGCCGGCCGAGGCCTCGCCACCTTCCTTGCCGCCCTTGTGGGCCGCCGGATGGCTCGCCTCCTGGTCGCCCAGGAAAACCCGCGGCTCTGAAGAGGGTTCGAACTTCAGCAGGAGGAAACGGGCCATGTCGGACTCCTCGGGCGACGGGTTTGGGGCGACGACGGATTATGAACGCTCGACCACGGTCTTGAGATTGAACAGACCCGTCTCGAAATCGCGGCCGATCATCTTGTCCATGTTGAACACCAGGCCCATCAGCCGCGAGACGAACGGCGCGGGGCCCGACATCGACCAGGTCACGCGGGTGACGTCGCCTTCGGGAACGGCGGTGAAGAGGGCGGTGTTGCTGGCCTTGAAGGGTTTTTCGAAGTCGAGCGCGATGCGCACCTGGTGGCTCGCAGCCTCGTCGATACGCATGCGGCCGGTCCCGGCCTTTTTCCCGGCCCAGGCATAGGTCGCGCCGACGCCGCGATCTGAACCGGCGTAAGTGCGTTGCAGGTCGGCGTCGAGGGTCTCGTAGGGCGACCAGCCGCGCCAGGCCTTAAAGTCTGAGACCTGGGCCAGCACGGCCTCGGGCGGGGCATTGACCAGGATCGAGCGCTCGACGCGGAAGGTCGGCGGACGCAGGGCGGCGGCGATCAGCAGGGCGGCCAGGCCCAGTATGACGACGGCGGCGATGATCTTCAGCATCGGAAACTCCCTTGAAGGCGAGGCCCTTGCCGGGCCGTTCGCGACGAGGACGTTCGAACCGTCAGGCTTCCGACACGGGCGCGCGATTTTTCTCCGCTCCGGCCTGAAGCAGATCGAGCTGCTGGCGGATGTAGACCGCCTCGGCCGCGCCGCCGGCCAGGGCGATGGCGCGGCCGAAGGCCTCGCGGGCCTCGTCGTCGCGGCCCAGCTGCTGGTTCAGGGCGCCGTGCAGGCCGTGGAAGTGGAAGTAGCCGGAGAGCCGCTCCGCCAGCGGCGCGATCATCGCCAGGGCGGCTTCTGGTCCGGCGACCTTGGAGACGGCGACGGCGCGATTGAGGGTGACGACGGGCGAGGGGGTCATGCGCTCCAGCACCGCGTACAGCAGGTCGATCTGGGCCCAGTCGGTGTCCTCGGGGCGTTCGGCGCGGGCGTGCAGGGCGGCGATGGCGGCCTGCGCCTGATGGGGGCCGGGATCCCGGCGCAGCATGGCCTGGTCGAGCAGGGCCAGGCCCTCGTCGATCATCGCACGGTTCCACAGCGACCGGTCCTGGTTCTCGAGCAGCACCACGAGGCCATCGGCGTCGAGCCGGGCGGGCGAGCGGGCGTGCTGCAGCAGTATCAGCGCCGTCAGCCCCATGACCTCGGCCTCGTCTGGAAACAGGACCAGCAGCAGGCGTGAGAGGCGGATGGCCTCGTCGCACAGCGGCCGCCGGGCGTCGGCCTCGGCCCCACCGGCCGAATAACCTTCGTTGAACACCAGATAGACCATGGCCATGACCACCAGCAGCCGCTCGGCGCGCTCGGTCAGGCTGGGGGCTTCGAACGGGACGTCGCCCTTGGCGATGCGGGCCTTGGCGCGGGTGATCCGTTGTTCCATGGCCGCCTCGCCGACCAGGAAGGCGCGGGCGATCTGGCGCACCGACAGGCCCGAGACGATGCGCAAGGCGAGCGCGATCTGCTGGGTGGCCGGCAGGTCGGGATGGCAGCAGACGAACAGCAGCCGCAGAATGTCGTCGCGCCAGTCGGCGCCGTCGATCCGCTCGGCCGCGGCCGCCTCGGCGTCGTCGAGGCCGGCCTGGAGGTCGGTCAGCACCTCGTCGGAGGGCAGGGCGGTCTGGCGGCCCCGGCGGCGGGCGGCGTCGACGCCGCTGTTGCGCCCGACCAGGATCAGCCAGGCGGTCGGATCGCGCGGCGGGCCTTTCTCCGGCCAGGACTTCAGTGCCTGCAGGCAGGCGTCCTGATAGGCTTCTTCGGCCGTATCGAGGTCGCGGAAATAGCGCAGCAGGGCGGCCATGGCCCGAGGACGGGCCGAGACGAGGGCGGCGTCGATCCAGTCGGGATCGGTCATCATCGAGCTCCACAACGCTGGTCGGACCGGCGACCCTCTGCTCCCAAAACAGATGCGCAGCCCGCTGCACCAGCGTCGTCCTGCATCTGATAGCAGAGAATGGCGTCGGGCATCCTGGCGTCTCCGGCGGCCGCGGCGCCGCTGGCCAAGGACGCCGGCCGCCTCCCCTTGCCGACATCGCGGACACGAAAAAAGCCGCCGGGGCTAACCCGACGGCTTCTTCGACTGGATCAGGCGGGAGGCGTGATCCGCCTCCCAGTAATCAGAACGCGTACTTCAGGGCGACCGTGTAGTTGCGCGGCGCGCCGTAGCGGTACTGGCTGAAATAGCTGATCTGGCTGTAGTAGGTCTCGTCGAACAGGTTATCGACGTTGGCCTGCACCGACAGGTTCTCGTTGATCTCGTAGCGGGCCATCAGGTTCACCAGAGCGAAGGCCTCCTGCTCGATCCGGGCCGAGCCGGTGACCGAGTAGATGGTGTCGCGCCAGTTGACGCCGCCGCCAACGGTCAGGCCGTCAAGCGCGCCGTTGAACTCGTAGGTCGTGAACATCGTGAAGCTCTTGCGCGGCTGGTCGGTGTTGACCTTGGCGCCGGTGGCGTCCTCGACCTGGAACTGGGCGTAGTTGGCGCTGATTTTCCAGTTGGGCGTGAGACGGCCCAGCAGCTCCAGCTCGAAGCCGTTGCTCTCGGCACCGTCGGTCGCGATATAGATTTCTTCGGTCGGGTTGTCGGCGAAAGGAATGCCCGTCGACTGGCCCAGGCCGTCCTGCTGGATCTTGAAGACCGCGATGGTCGATTGCAGCACGTCACCGAAGAAGGCGCTCTTGAGGCCGATTTCGTAGGCCTTGCCGGTAACCGGATCGAGCACAGAGCCGCTGCCGCCGCGCACGTTCTGCGGCTGGAAGATCTCGGTGTAGCTGGCGTAGGCGCGGTGCGTCGGGGTCAGGTCGTAGAGCACCCCGACATAGGGGATGAAGACGTTGTTCGACGAGTAGTTCTCTTGCGTGCCGCCGTTGAGGCCGCTGCGCTTCCAGGCCGAGAGGCGCGCCCCGCCGATGACCTTGAAGGCGTCGGTGACGTTCAGGCGCGTGGCGGCGAAGAAGCCGCTCTGCTCGGTCTCGTTGTCGGTGTACTGGGTCGGCGTCGTGGCGAAGGTCGGCTTCGGGAAGTTGCCGTCCCAGCTGTAGATGCTGGTGGCCGGCAGGAAGGCGTTGGCGCCGCTGGCCTGGTAGTAGACCACGTCCGACTTCTGGACGCTGCGCAGGGCGCCGACGGTGAAGTCGTGCTCGCGGCCGAACAGCGAGTAGTCGCCGTGCAACTGGATGTCGAAGCTGTCCTGGGTGGTCTCGCCCTTGCTCTTGTAGGGCCAGGTCGCCAGGCCGACGCCGGTGGTGCGGTCGATCGCCCCATACAGATAGAGCAGCTGGGAATCCTGCTCGTTGATCATCCGGTTATAGTTGAACGACAGCGTCCAGTCGTTGGCGAAGGTGTGCGTCAGGTTGGCGAAATAATTGGTGTTGGTCGTGTCCCAGTACGACCAGTTGGCGGACGTGTTGGTCGAGATCGGCAGGTGGGTGCGCGTGCCGTCGGTGTAGAAGCTGGGCAGCGAGCCCCAGAAGGACGCGTTCGTCGTGGTGACCTGTTGGCTGGCGCCGACGCGCAGCAGCGTGGAATCGGTCAGGTCGGCCTCGACCACGCCGTAGAGCACGTGCTTCTCGGTGGTCTGGCGGTCGAAATAGGTGTCGCCCTGTTCGTACTTGGCGACGAGGCGGCCGCGGATCCTGCCGTCCTTGATCGCGTCCGACACGTCGGCCTCGATCCGGTGACGGTCCCAGCTGCCGACGGTGGCGGTGAGCAGACCCTTGAACTCGCGGGAGTCGGCGTGCTTGCGCACCAGATTGACCGAGCCCGAGGGATCGCCCGCGCCGGTCAGCAGGCCGGTGGCGCCGCGAACGATCTCGATGCGGTCGTAGATCGACACGTCGGCGACGGTTTCGCCGCTATCGCCGGCCAGGCTCCACGCCAGCGGCACGCCGTCGATCTGGTAGTTCTTGATCTCGAAGCCGCGGGCGTTGAACACGTTGCGCACGTCGTCGACCTCGACCATCGAGACGCCGGCAGTGTTGCGCACGACATCGGCGATCGTCGACAGGTTCTGGTCGAGGATGCGCTGGGCGGTGATCACGGTGACCGACTGCGGCGTCTCGCGCAGGGTCAGGCCCAGGCCCGTCGCGGTGTCGATACGGCTGTTGACGGTGTAGGCGCCGGTGACGACCACGCCCTCGACGTCGGTGTCGTCGGTCGTCGTCTGCGCGAGAGCGGGCCCGGCGAGCGCCAGGAAAGCGCCGCTCGCCAGCAGCGTGGTCTTCAGGAACATGGGCCACCCCTTCGTTGCGCCGCTTGCGATCACGCGATGGGAGGGCGGCGCCAGATAATCCGGACGCCGATGGTGTCGGCGTCCGGCAGGCTATAGCGAGGGGAGGGTGGGATTGCAAATCACTCGCAATTGTATTTCGAAATATCTCAGGGGTAGCTGATCAGGCCGCCGGTGACGCCGGTCGAGAAGCCTGCCTAGGCGCTAGAGCAGGGCGCCGGCCTCGCGGCAGAGCTCCAGCAGCCAGCCGTTGGGCGAGTCTGGGCCGTCGCTGGCCCGCATCACCGCGCCGAACGGCGTCGGCGGCGGGGCGTTGGGCGGCTCGATCATCACCACCTTGCCGCGTTCGGCGGCGGTCTGGGCCAGGCGGCGGGGCAGGATGCAGATCATGTCGGACCGGCTGACCATGTTCAGGGCGCTGAACGAGTCCTGCACCGAGAACGACGGATCGGGGCTTTCGCCCAGGCCGTAGCGCTCGCCCCAGGAGGTCACCCGGCGCAGGCCGAGGTGCCCCGCCGAGGTGCGATCGGGATCGTCGTTGCCGCCGGTCACGCCCAGCCGCGGCAGGCGGGCGAGGGCGGCGTGGTCCAGTCCCTGGGCGATCGCCGGGTGGCCGATCCGCGCCACCCAGACGCCGCTCTCGTCGAACAGCCGGGTGTGGGTGAAGCGGCCGGGCACGGCCTCGAAACAGCCGATGACCATGTCGAGCCGGCCGGTGTCGAGGTCCTCGGTCATGCCGGCGTAGAGGTTGCGAAAGTGGACCTGGACGTTGGGCGCCACCGCCATCACCCGCTCGGCGATCAGCGGACCCAGCACGTAGGTGATGTAGGTGCCGGCCGCGACGTTGAAGGCGTGCTGGTCGACGGCCGGGTCGAAGCGCGGGGCCAGGACCGCCGTCTCCAGCAGCTTTAGGGCCGTGCGGGCGGTTTCGGCGATCTCCAGCGCGCGCGGCGTGGGGCGCAGGCCGGTCTGGCCGCGCACGAAGAGGTCGTCGCCGACCATCTCGCGCAGGCGGCGCAGGGCGTGGCTCACGGCCGACTGCGAAAGCCCCAGGCGCTCACCGGCGCGGGTGGCGTTGTTCTCCTCCAGCAGGGTCACGAAAACCCGGAAGAGATTGAGGTCGGCGGTTCTGAAATTCACGGCGTTCATGGCTGACGTGAAGAGATATCATTTCACTCATGATGGGTGGAGTCCTATCTGCCCGCTCAAGGTTCGCGATCGAACGGACCTAGCGATTCCCGAAAACTCGAAGAGACGTGGAGCAGCGCGTGAGCGACGCTGAAGGTTATGACGCCATCGCCGAAGCCGAGGCCGATGCGGCCCGCAAGCGGCAAGGCCCAACGCAAGGCAAGGCGCCAGGCAAGACCCTGGGCCAGCGGCTGCGCCTGCCGCTGATGATCGGCGTTCCGCTGGTCGTGCTGGCCGGCGTGGGCGTCGTGGTGCTGACCGGCGGCAAGTCCGAGACCACCGACAACGCCTATATCCAGTCCAGCCGCACGGCCATCAGCGCCAGCGTCGACGGTCGCGTGGTCGGCATTGAGGTCGGCGAGAACCAGACGGTTAAGAAGGGCCAGGTGCTGTTCCGCCTGGATCCGGCCGACTACCAGGTCGCCGTGTCGGAGGCCGAGGCGGCCCTGGCCCAGGCCCGCTACGACGTCCAGGCCCGCCGCGCCGTCTACGGCCAGCGGCTGGCCGACATGGCCGCGGCCGAAGAGACCGCCTCCTACGCCAAGCGCGAGGCCGCCCGCCAGCGCGACCTGGCCGCCGCCGGCGTCTCCACCCAGGCCCAGGCCGACGAGGCCCGCCACGCCGCCGACCAGGCCCAGCGCCAGATCGGCGTCGTCCGCCAGCAGATCGCCACGGCCCTGGCGGACCTGGGCGGCTCGCCCGACGCCCCGACCGAGCGCCAGCCCAAGGTGCTGGAAGCCCAGGCCCGCCTCGAGCGCGCCAAGCTTGATCGCTCCTACGCGGCCGTGGTCGCCCCGGCGGACGGCGTGGTGGCCAAGGTCGAGCAGCTGCAGGTCGGCGCCCGCGTCACGGCCTCGCAGCCGGTGTTCTGGCTGATCTCGGGCAAGCCCTGGGTCGAGGCCAACTTCAAGGAAGACCAGCTGGCCCACATGCGCGTCGGCCAGCCGGCCAGCATCAAGGTCGACGCCTACGACCATCCGCTGAAGGCCCATGTGGCCAGCTTCAGCCCCGGCACCGGCTCCAGCTTCGCCCTGCTGCCGGCCGAGAACGCCAGCGGCAACTGGGTCAAGGTGGTGCAGCGCGTGCCCGTGCGCCTGATCCTCGACGAGGCCGTCCCGGGCAATCTGGGCGCGGGCCTCAGCGCCAAGGCGACGGTGGACGTCCGCTCGGGCCGCCAGGGATGAACGCCGCGCGGGCCCTTTCCGGCCACGATCGCGACGTCGCCAACCGCGGCCCCATCACCGTCTCGGTGATGCTGGCGACGATCATGATCTCGCTGGACACGACGATCGCCAACGTCGCCCTGCCGCACATCCAGGGCAGCGTCTCGGCCTCGGCCGACCAGATCACCTGGGTGCTGACCTCCTACATCGTGGCCGCCACGATCATGACGCCGCTGACCGGCTTCATGACCGAGCGCCTGGGCCGCAAGATGGTGCTGAACGTCTGCATCGTCGGCTTCACCATCGCCTCGATGCTGTGCGGCGTGGCCAACAGCCTCGTCGAGATCGTGCTGTTCCGGCTGCTGCAGGGCCTGTTCGGCGCGGCGCTGATCCCGCTGTCGCAGGCGGTGCTGCTCGACATCAACCCGCCCGAGCGCCACGGCCAGGCCATGGCCGTCTGGGGCGCCGGCGCGGTGCTGGGGCCGATCCTCGGCCCGGCCCTGGGCGGCTGGCTGACCGACAATCTCGACTGGCGCTGGGTGTTCTTCATCAACCTGCCGGTCGGGGTGCTGGCCTTCTGCGGGGTGTTCTTCTTCCTGTCCGAGAAGAAGGGAACCGAGAAGAAACGCTTCGACATCCTGGGCTTCGCCAGCCTGGCCATCGCCATCGGCGCCTTCCAGCTGATGCTCGACCGCGGACCCGGCCAGGACTGGCTGGGCTCGGCCGAGATCTGGACCTACCTGATCGTCTGCGGGATCTCGCTGTGGGTGTTCGCCGTGCAGCTGGCGACGGCGCAGAAGCCGTTCGTCTCGCGCGCCCTGCTGGCCGATGCCAACTTCATGACCTGCTGCTTCTTCGGCTTCTTCATCGGCATACTGCTCTACAGCACCCTGGCCCTGCTGCCGCCGATGATGCAGACCCTGCTGGGCTATCCGGTGGCCTTCACGGGCCTCGTCTCGATGCCCCGGGGCCTGGGCTCGTTCATCGCCATGTTCGCCGTCGGCCAACTGGTCGGGCGCATGAACATCAAGCTGATCCTGGCGATCGGCATGGCCATCAGCATCGTGTCGCTGTGGCAGATGAGCCATTTCAGCCTGGGCATGGACACCCATCTGATCATCATCTCCGGCTTCCTGTCGGGGGCGGGGACGGGCCTGATCTTCGTGCCGCTCAGCACCATCGCCTTCGCCACGGTGAAGCCGGAGCTGCGGGCCGAGGGCGCGGGCCTGTTCACCCTGGTGCGCAACATCGGCTCGGCGGCCGGCATCTCGATCATGCAGGCCCTGTTCGTCAGTGGCATCGAGAAGCACCACGCCGTGCTGGTCGAGCACGCCCGGCCCGACAATCCGCTCTACCAAGCCTACGCCAAGAGCGTGTTCCTGAGCCAGAACGCCATGGCGGCGTTCAACGGCGTCATCAACCGCCAGGCCTCGATGCTGGCCTATCTCGACGACTTCCGCCTGATGCTGGTCATCACCGTGGCCTGCTCACCGCTCATCCTGCTCATGCGAACCCCGAAAGCCAAAGGGGGCGAGACCGTTCATGTCGCCGACCACTAAGACCTCCCGCCTGGCCGCCCTCGCCGGCGCGATCAGCCTCGCCGCGCTCGCCTCGGCCTGCACCACCGTCGGTCCGAACTTCCAGGCGCCAGAAGCTCCGAAGACGGCCGGCTACCTGGCCAAGGACGAGGCCTCTCCGGCCGCCGCCGCCACGCTGGACCAAGCTGGCGTCGGTCCGTGGTGGACGGCGCTGGGCTCGCCCGAGCTCGACGCGGTGATCCGCCAGGCCCTGGCCGACAACCCCTCGCTGGTCGAGGCCGACGCCACCCTGGCCCAGGCGCGTTCAGCGCTCGCCGCCGCGCGCGGCCAGGCCGGGCCGCAGGTCAGCGCCAACGCCGGGATCGACCGCGAACGCGCCAATCTCCAGGCCTTCGGCTTCACCAGCTTCGGCGACATCACGCTGAGCAACCCGACCTTCAGCCTCTATTCCGTGGGAGCGGGCGTCGGCTACGACCTCGACCTCTGGGGCGGCCAGAAGCGCCGGATCGAGGGCGCGACGGCTCGCGCCGAGGCGCAAGGCCGGCGCGCCGAGGCGGCCTATCTCAGCCTGACGGCCAATATCGCCCTGCAGGCGGCGACCATCGCCACGCTCCAGGCCCAGATCGCCAGCGTCGAACAGATGATCGCCGACGACGAGGCCAACATCGCTCTGGTGCGCCGCGCGGACGCCCTGGGCGGGGCGACCCGCCTGGCCGGCGTCTCGGCCCAGGCCCAGCTCGAGCAGGACCGCGCGCAGCTGCCGCCGCTGCAAGGCGAGCTGGCGGCCGCCCGCCACGCCCTAGCGCTGCTGGTCGGCAAGGCCCCGGCCGATTGGACGGCGCCGGCCTTCACGCTCGACACCCTGAAGCTGTCGGCGCCGGTGCCGGTGGTTCTGCCGTCGGCCCTGGTGCGCAAGCGCCCAGACATCCTGGCGGCCGAGGCCGAGCTGCACGCCGCCACCGCCGATATCGGCGTGGCGACGGCCGACCTCTATCCGAACCTCAAGCTCAGCGCCTCGCTGACCCAGGGCGCGCTGAAGCCGAAGGACATCTTCAGCTACGACGCCAGCGGCTGGGACGTGGGCGCGGGCCTGACGGCGCCGCTGTTCGACGGCGGCACCCTGAAGGCGCGCCGCGAGCAGGCGAGGGCGGCCGCCCGCGTCGCCTCGGCCCGCTACCAGCAGACGGTGCTGAGCGCCTTCGGTCAGGTGGCCGACGCGCTGGCGGCCCTATCGGCCGACGAGGCCAGCCTGGCGGCGCAGGACCGCGTCGAGGCCCAGGCTAGCGAACGCCTGCGACTGGCGCGCCTGGCCGTTGATCGCGGCGGCGGCACGATGCTGGAGGTGATCGACGCCCAGCGGGCGCTGAACGGCGCGCGTTCGACCCGCGCCCGCGCCGAAGGGCGCCGGCTGGCCGACGCGATCCGGCTGTTCGCCGCGACCGGCGCCGACTGGCGGCTCAGCCAGCCGTCTTGAGGATGTCGGCGATCCGCGCGGCGTCCGCCGCGTCGAGGTCCATGTAGAACGGCAGGCCCAGGGTCGAGCGCGCCAGGCGCTCGGTGTTGGGCAGGTCGGTGCGCGGGCACTCGGCGAAGGCGGGCGAGGCGTGGCAGCCGTCGCCCCACCACTGGCGGGTGTCGATGTCGGCGGCCTTCAAGGCGGCGATCAGGCGCGGCGCCGCGCCTTCTGGGGTGGCGACCACGCAGACGCTGGTCGTCCAGTCGCGGCCCCAGCCGGGTTGGAAGCTGATGTCGGATCCGTACAGCGCCTGGCGCAGGGCTTGGGCGGCGGTGAACCAGCGCAGCCGGTCGCCCGGCCAGGCGTCTAGGGCGGCCAGGCCCACGGCCGCGGCGTATTCGCTGATCTTGGCGTTGGTCGCGGCGTGCTGCGACAGGCGCGTGCCTTCGAAGCCGAAGCCCGTCAGGCGACGCAGGCGGCTGGCCAGGGCCGGATCGAGGGTGGCGACGTAGCCGCCTTCGCCCATGCCCAGAACCTTGGTGGCGTGCAGGCTGACGACGGTGGGCAAGCGAGCATCGCCGGCGGCGTCGAAGGCGGCGGCCGCGTCGAGGATCACTTTCACGCCGGTGCGGTCCTGGAAATCGAGCCAGGCGGCGACGTCGGGCATGCGGCCGAACGGGGCGACGATGATCACGGCGCTGACCGGGCCGGGCGCGCGGGGCAGGGCCGCTTCCAGCGTCTGCGGCGTCAGCATCCAGCTGTCGTGGTCGGCGTCGAGAAACCAGGGCATCAGCCCGGCCTGCACGGCCGCGTGCGCCGTGGCCACGAAGGTCCAGGACGGCATGGCGCACAGCGTTCCCGGCGTCGCGCCGAGGGCCTTGAGGGTCAGGGTCAGGCCCTGGGTGGCGTTGCTGCAGGTGACGGCAAGGGCGGAGGGGCCGAATCGATGGGCCAGACGCTCTTCCAGCTCCTGCACCAGCGGGCCGAAGTTCGAGTACCAGCGCGCGGTGTCGATGCGGCGAAGATAGGGAAGAATAGCGTCGGCCAGGGGCAGGCGAGGTTTCGCGACCGCGATTGGCGAAATGATGTCGGCGCGCGGATTGCGGGCGGTCTTGGCCATTGAGAATCCCCGAATGCGGTACGTAGCCTGCGCGCCACATGGTTAACGGACGCTAACCGTCGCCGTGTACGGGTTGCGACGGATTGCCTCGTCGCCTTGAAGCGGTATTCATCTCATCCGTCGCCGTCGTGTTCGGCGGTCATGGAGAAGCTTTCGATGTCGGCCATGTCGCCCGGCCCGGTGCGGGATCTGATCGAGCGCGGCTATCACGTGCTTCCCGGCGGACTGGACGCCGATGCGGCGGGCCGGCTGCTCGCGCGCATCCGTGATCTGCGCAGTTTCGGCGAGGAGCTGTTCCTCAGCGAGGAAGAGTTCGACGCCAACCCGCAGTATGTCGGCGTCAATCCGGCCCCTGGCCGCAACCTGCTGGAGCGCTTCGACGAGGAGCTGGCCTTCGTCGAGAAGGACGCCGGTCTGACCGGCGCGGTGGCCGGCCTGCTGGGCGACGACTACGAGATCCTGCTCAAGAAGCTGATCTGCGGCGTGCCGGCCTCGGCCGTGCCGCAGTGGCTGAAGACGCGGATCCACGGCAACCCGGTCAACAACCTGGGCCCCTATGTGAAGCCGCAGTACCGGGACGTGACCTATTTCTACGGCATCGACTTCCACCAGGACCTGATCGACTACAAGGACCGGGAAGCCGACTTCATCACCCTCTATGTCTATCTGCACGACGTGGGCGAGCGCGACGCGCCGCTGTTCCTGCTGGAGAACAGCCAGACCCTGGGCGGCACGCTGTTTCCGCACGACCTGACCAAGGACGAGAGCGGCTGGACCTACAGCGATCGCAAGGGCGGGCAGGTGCACTGCCCGCAGCACCTGCTGGTCGGCCCGGCCGGCTACGCGGCCATGTGGCACGCCTGCACCCTGCACGGCACCCAGCCCGACGCCGCCGACCACGAGCGCCTGTCGCTGCGCTACCTGATCGCCCGCAAGCCGAGCCGCAAGGACACCGGCATCGACGCGGTCAACGCCACGCTGAAGGGGCCGCTGAGCCTGACGGCGACGCGGAATGATCTGGACGAGGCCGGTGCGGCGAAGGTGAAGGCGAATAGCGTCAACGAGGCGTAGGGCTTTCCTTTGCCTCGTCATCCCGGGCGGAGGGCCGCGCAGCGGACCGCAGACCCGGGACCCAGGGGCGGCCGCATAGCGCTCGCTACCGCCCTGGGCTGATGAAGCTGGCTGCTGCGCCCACTCCCCTGGGTCCCGGCTCTCCGCTGCGCTGCGGCTGGGATGACGAGGAAATGGTGAGCGTTAAACCTTGCTCGCCATCGCCTCGAACGCCGCCTCCATCCGCTGGGTGAAGCCCGTCTCGTCGCGATAGGGCGAGGCGTCCAGAGCCGGCCGGATCCTGGCGCGCAGGGCGGCCAGGGCCTCGTGGTCCTGGTCCAGACGCGCGGCGAAGGCGGCCATGGCGTTCCAGTCGTCGAACAGCAGCTCTTCCAGTCCCATGGCGCTCAGCGCCTCGACGGCGACGCGGCTGTAGTAGTCGCGGCCTCGGATCGCCAGCACCGGCACGCCGCGCGAGACGGCCTCCATGGTCGTGGTGCCGCCACCGACGGGACTGGGGTCCAGCGCGAAGTCGATCTGCGTGAAGGCCTGCTCGTATTCCTCGCCGGTCGTCTTGCCCTCGAACTGGATGCGCTGGGGCGCGATCCCGTGAGCCAGGAACCGGCACTGGATCGTGGTCTGCAGCACCGGATCGACGAAGTAGCTGTACTTGAACAGCAGCTCAGCCGTCGGGCAGGCGTGCAGGAGAACTGCCCAGCCGGCGACGGTCTCGTCGCTGATCTTGGCCGGGTGGTTGAAGCTGCCGAAGGTCAGATGGCCGGTCTCGATCGCCGGGGAAGGCGAGGGGGTCGCCGTCGGCGTCGGCCGGAAGGCGGCCAGGATCGGGCCGATGTCGTGCAGCGTCTCGACGAACAGCGGCGGGGCGTCTGCGGTCAGCATGTGCGAGCCGAGCATGGAATAGTCCATGGCCTCCAGACCCGTGGTCTGGATCCAGTTCAGCCAGGCGACCTGCACCGGCGCCGGCCGGCGGGCGAACACCGCCAGGCGGTTGCCCGACGCATGGCCCCAGACGTCGACCAGCACGTCGATCGCGTCGGCGCGGATCAGGTCGGCGTGGGCGTCGTAGGTCAGGGCCTTGCAGGACCGCACCGTGACGTGGCCGGGCAGGACTTCTTTCTCGGCGTGATCGACATAGGCGAAGACCTCGAAGCGCTCGGGGTCGTGGTTCTCGAACACCAGGTCGACGAAGTGGCGCAGCTGGTTGGCGAAGCTGGGCGCCACATAGCCGACGCGCAGCTTGCGCGCGCCGTCCCAGGCGGGCGGGAAGGTCGGGGCGGCGGGCCTGACCTTCCGCATCACCTCGCCCCAGCGGCGGGCGGTGTCGGCCTGGCGCTGCAGGCCGTCCTTGGCGAACATCAGCGAATAGAGCACGAAGCCCGAGAGATAGGACGCCCCGGTCAGGCCCACCGCCTTGTCGAAGGCCGCCAGCGCCGCCTCGATGCGGCCGGCGTGGTGCAGCGACTGGCCGTAGACGAACAGGCCCTCGTTGGCCGCCACCGTGGGATCGTTCAGCGCGCAGCCGCAGGCCGCGGCGGCGACCCCGACATAGTCCTCGGCGTAGAACAACCGGCCGACGTCGAGGGCGAAGGCGGCGTCGCGGGCGACCCGGTCCAGCGCGATGTCGTTCTCGCCCATCACCGTGAAGGCGTGGTTCATCCACGCGGTCTCGAAGGCCGCTCGGGCGCGGGCTTCCTCGCCCATCGCGCTCAGCGCCGCGGCGTGGAAGTAGTGGACCTGGACGTCGTCGCCGTTCCGGGCGGCCAGCGGACCCAGCAGCGCCTCGGCGCCGACGGCGTCGCCGGCCAGGAGCAGCTCCATCGCCCGAGGGAACACGTCTTGCGCCGACATTGAAGGTTTCCCGCAAATCAAACGGCTGGCCCTTGGGCCAACGACGCGCTTAGATTGCGCTCGACATTGTTCTGCAATGATTCATTCCGCGGCCGCGAGGCGTATATGTTGACCGCCAGGATCAAGGCGATCGCAGGTCACCTGCCCGAAGGCCGCCTGACCAACGACGCCTTGGCCGCACGCTTCCCCGACTGGAGCGCCGACAAGATCCTCGAAAAGACAGGCATAGCCGAGCGTCGCATCGCGGCGGACGGAGAGACCGCGCTCGACCTCGCCGAGGGCGCGGCGCGGGCCCTGCTGGCGAAGGAAGGCCTCGATCCGGGCGAGATCGACTTCCTGCTGCTGTGCACCCAGACGCCCGACTACGTGCTGCCGACGGGCGCCTGCCTGTTGCAGGCGCGTCTTGGGCTGCCGACCAGCGCCGGGGCCCTGGACTTCAACCTCGGCTGTTCAGGTTTTGTCTATGGCCTCAGCCTCGCCAAGGCCCTGATCGAGAGCGGCCAGGCCCGGCGCGTGCTGCTGGTCACCGCCGACACCTATTCCAAGCTGCTGGATCCCGACGACCAGAGCGTGCGCACCCTGTTCGGCGACGGCGCCGCCGCCACCCTGGTCGAGGCGGTCGAGGCCGACGCGCCGCTGATCGACCCGGTGGTGTTCGGCACCGACGGCAAGGGCGGCGAGCACCTGATGGTGCGACGCGGCGGCTTCCGCGAGCCCTCGGCCGGCGGCGACATGGTGCTGCGGATGGACGGTCCGGCGGTGATGGCCTTCACCCTCGGCCACGTGCCCAAAGCCGTGGACGGCCTGCTGCAACGCACGGGGCGGACGATGGAGGAGCACGACCTCTTCGTCTTCCACCAGGCCAACGGCTTCATCCTGGAGCGCCTGCGCCGCAAGCTGGCCATCGAGCCCGAGCGCTTCGTCATCGACATGCGCGAGGTGGGCAACACCGTGTCGTCGACCATTCCGTTGGCCCTCGCCCCATTGTTGCAGAGCGCGGGCGCCCCTAGACGGGGCCCCAGACGAGCGATGCTGGTGGGCTTCGGCGTGGGCCTGTCGTGGGCCGCCGCCAGCGTCGTCATTTGAGGAGACCAAGATGAGCGCCCTTTACGCCGGACTGGCCGAGATCTTCGAGGTCGACGAGTCCGAGATCTCGCCGGCGGCCGAGCTGGCCGCCTTCAACTGGGACTCGCTGGCGATCATCTCGACCCTGGCCCTGGTCGACGAAATCCATGGCGTGCTGGTCGACGGTCAGGCCCTGGCCAAGTGCGAGACCGTGGCCGACATCGAGGCGCTGGTCGCCAAGGAAACCGCCTGATGCAGCCCGCGCCCGGCGGCTATCGGATCGAAGGCGTCCGCCTGGCGGGCGTGGTCTCGACCGTGCCCGCCAGGCGGCTGGAGAACCAGGCGTTCGAGGACCGTCTGGGCGAGGCCGCCGTGGCCGACGTCGCCAAAATGACCGGCGTCCAGACCCGCTACTGGGTCGAGCCGGGCCAGACCACGGCCGATCTCTGCCAGGCCGCCGCCGAGCGGCTGATCGAGCGCCTGGCCTGGGACCGCGCCTCGATCGACGGGGTGATCTTCGTCTCCCAGACCCCCGACCACGCCCTGCCGGCCAGCGCCTGCCTGTTGCACGGCAAGCTTGGTCTTTCGCCGCACGCCCAGGCCTTCGACGTCGGCATGGGCTGCTCGGGATACGTCTACGGCCTGTGGCTGGCGTCGTGCCTGCTGCAAGCCGGCCTGAAGCGCGTGCTGCTGCTGGCCGGCGACACGATCAGCCCGCTGCTCGACCCCGACGACCGCGCCACCGCCGTGCTGTTCGGCGACGCCGGCTCGGCCACGGCCCTGGAGCGCGACGCCGCCGCCGCGCCGCTGCATTTCCGCCTGGGCACCGACGGGACCGGCGCGACCGATCTGATCGTGCAGGACGGCGGCTTCCGCTCGCCCTGCGGTCCCGCCAGCAGCATCTCTCCGACCCTGAAGATGGACGGCAACGCCGTCTTCGCCTTCACCCTGCGCGCGGTTCCGGCCCTGATCGAGGCCGTGCGCGCCGACGCCGGACTGACGGCCGAGGACGTCGACTTCCACCTGCTGCACCAGGCCAACCAGTTCATGCTGCGCCATATCGGCAAGAAGGCGAAGGCCCCGCCCGAACGCCTGCCGATCAACATCGGCAAGTTCGGCAACACCAGCTCGGCGACCCTGCCGCTGCTGCTGACCGACGCCTTGGCCGAGCAGCTGTCGAGCCAGGCCGCGACCCTGGTCCTGGCCGGGTTCGGCGTCGGCTATTCCTGGGGCGCGGTCGCCGGCCGCTTCGGCCCTCTCGACTGCGCGGAGACGCTGTACCTGTGAGCCTGCATCCCGAAGCCCTGGCCGGAAAGACCATCCTCGTGACCGGCGCCTCGTCGGGCCTGGGTCGGGCGACGGCGCAGGCCGTGGCCGCCGTCGGCGCGCGGGTGATCGCCGCCGGTCGCGACGCCGAGCGGCTCGACCAGACCCTGGCCAGCCTCGCCGGCGAAGGCCACGTCTCCCTGATCCAGGACCTTTCCGAAGGCGACGCCGCCACCGACGCGGTGGCCAAGGCGGCCATCGAGGCCGGCGGGCTGGACGGGATCTTCCACGCCGCCGGGATCGAGATGGTCCTGCCGATCCGCATGACCAAGGACGCCAAGCTCGACGAGGTGATGGGCGCATCGTTCGGCAGCGCCTTCGCCGTCGCTCGCGCCGCCGCCAAGGCCAAGGTCATGAAGGACGAGGGCTCGATCGTGGTGGTCAGCTCGGTCGCCGCCGAGCGTGGTCGCGCGGGCATGACCGCCTACGCCGCCTCGAAGGCCGCCGTGGAAGGCCTCGTGCGGTCGCTGGCCTGCGAGCTCGCGCCGCGTCGCATCCGCGTCAACGGCCTGGCGGCCGGCGCGGTCGAGACCGAGATGCACGAGCGGATCACCCGCGGCCTGACCGGCGACGGGATCGAGGCCTATCGCGCCCGCCACCTGCTGGGCTTTGGCCGGCCGCAGGACGTGGCGGCCGTCGCCGCTTTCCTGCTGACCCCGGCCGCGGCCTGGGTCACCGGCGCGATCTGGGACGTGGACGGCGGCTACAAGGCCGCCTGACAGGGCTACACGGAGGAAACGCGAGATGGACTACGTGATGGTCGGGGGCGGCGCGCTCGCCCGGGAAATTCTCGACTGGTTCGGCCCGCAGTTCGCCAAGAGCGGCGACCGTTTCGTCGGCTATCTCGACGACGGCGACGCGCCGATGGCCGCCTTCGGCCGCGACCTGCCGTACCTGGGCAAGATCGCCGGCCACGTTCCGGCCGCCGGCGTCCAGCTGGTCATGGGCATCGGCACGCCGGCCGGCAAGACGGCGGTCGGCAAGGCCCTGCGCGCCGCCGGCGGCAGGTTCGCCACCCTGGTTCACGACCGGGCCTTCGTCACCGCCTCGGCCAGGCTGGGCGAGGGCGTGCTGGTGGGGCCGTTCGCCAACGTTTCGTCCGACAGCAAGGTGGAAGACCTCGTCACCATCAACGGCCATTCCGGCGTCGGCCACGACGTGGTGCTGGGCGCCGGTTCGACCCTCAGCTGCCATGTCGACCTGACCGGGCGCGTGAAGGTGGGCGAGGGGGTGTTCTTCGGCTCCGGCGCGCGCGTGCTGCCGGGCGTGACCGTCGGTGCGGGCGGCACGATCGGGGCCGGCGCGGTGATCGTCCGCGACACTGTCGCGGGCGGCACCTACTACGCGGCTCCAGCCCGAAAGCTCTGATGACGCCTCAGGTCGACGCGCTCTACCGCCGCTACTGGCACCTGGTCGCCCACCGCTCGGAAGTCGCCGAGCCGGGCGCCTGGCTGCGCCTGGACTGGGCGTTCGGCGACCTCTTGGTGTTCAACGACGACGGCGAGATCGGGGCTTTCGACAATGTCTGCCCGCATCGCGGCGCGCGCTTCTTCGTCGGCGACCATGGCGTCGGACCGATGCTGTGCCCCTATCACGGCTGGCGCTACGGCGGCGGCGCCCTGAAGCCGGCCCTGGCCAAGAGCTTTGATCCGGACGTCCTGGCCGCCCAGACCATCGGCCGTTATCGCACCGCCTGGTGCGGCGACTTCCTGTTCGTCGGCGTCGAGCCGGAGCAGGACCTGGCCGACCAGCTTGGCGGCGCCGCGGCGCAACTGGAGACGGTGTCGAGGCTGATCACCGCGCGGCGCGACTTCCACGCCCTGCCGTTCGAATGCGACTGGCGGGTGGCGGTCGAGAACGCGCTGGAGACCTACCACGTCAATCTGATCCACGGCGAAACCCTGGCCAGCCTGGCCATGGTCGAGAAGAGCCTGGTCGTCGACGGCCCCAACCTGACCTGGGAGGGCGAGGTCACCGACAAGCGCACCCTGCGCGGCCTCTCGGCCCTGGGGCGCTACTTCGACGCCGCCGAGGCCTATCAGGGCTACTGGACGATCTACGTCTTTCCGTTCGCGATGATCTCGTCGACCTTCGGCTATTCCTACGCCGTGCAGACCTATTTCCCGGCCCGGGAGGGTCGGCGGACGCACTTCTGCACCCGCCTGCTCGACGGCCGCGTGCGCCCCGGCGCCGAACGGGCGGTCGAGGCCTTCCTCGACTCCAGCGCCGAGATGAACCGCCGGATCTTCGAAGAGGACCGCCAGATCTGCGAACGCGTCAGCCCCGCCTACGACCTGGAAAAGCCCCAGCGGGCCTTCGCGCGTTCCGAGGAGCGCCTGCGGCTCCTGCATGAGCGGCTGTCTGCGATGAAAAACCCTCTCTCTTAGAGAGAGGGAGGGGCCCATCGCGAAGCGATGGGAGGGTGAGAGGTTTCACCGCCGGCAGGTAAATCCTGACGCGTGATTATGTGCCGGTAACTATCTGATAAATAAGCATATAAACATCAGAACCTCGCACAACGGAGCGCTGCGCCTCGTTCTGAGAGTTTGTTACCTCTCACCCTCCCACGCCTGCGGCGCGGGCCCCTCCCTCTCTCAAAGAGAGAGGGATCTATCGGGCGGCTAGGCCTGCTCCGGCCACTTCGCCGCGAACATCCCGAGATAGGCCTCCTCCAGCGTCCGGGTGACCAGCGCCTCGTCGCGGAACGAGGCCTTGGCGAAGCCTTCCCAGGTGCGGTCGCGCAGGGCCTGCAGGCTGGCCGGATCTGCCGCCGCCGCGGCGGCCTTGGCGACGTAGTCGTCCCAGTTGTCAGCCACCAGGTCGGGCAGGCCCGCGCCCTCGACGAGTTGAACGCCGATGCGGCTGTAGAAGGTCGGTCCGCGCAGGGTGATCACCGGCACGCCGCGGGCGAGGGCTTCCAGGGTGGTGGTGCCGCCGGGGCAGGGGGAGGGGTCAAGCGACAGGTCGATCCTGGCGAAGGCCTGCTCGTAGTCGTCGCCCTGCGCGTGGCCCTCGTAGACCAGCCGCTCGGGGTCCACGCCATGGGCGGCGAAGCGCGCCGTCGTCGCCCGCGCCAGCACCGGATCCTCGAAATAGCGGTACTTGAGCAGCAGCCGCGAGCCCGCGACGGCGAGCAGCAGCCGCGACCAGCCGGCGACCGCCTCGTCGCTCAGCTTCGACGGATTGATGAAGCTGCCGAAGGTGACGCTTCCGCTGGCCAGGCTGGGGGCGGGGGAGGGCGTCGCCGGATCGGCGCGGAACGGGGCCGAGATCGGCTCCACCGGCCAGACGGTCTCGGTGAACAGCGTCTCCATGCCGGGCGTCAGGATGGACTGCGAGTGGATGGCGAAGTCCATCGCGCGCAGGCCCGTGGTCTGCTGATAGTTCAGCCAGGTGGCCTGCACCGGCGCCGCCCGGCGGGCGAAGATCCCCAGTCGCGAGCCGGAGGTGTGGCCCCAGGCGTCGATCAGCACGTCGATCTGGTCCTGGCGGATCAGGGCGACGGCTTCGTCGTCCTTTAGCGCGCCGATCGGGCGCACGGTCGGCCTGGCGGCCCAGTCCGTCGTGTCGTCGGCGTCGTTCGGATAGAGGAAGATCTCGAACCGCTCGGTGTCGTGGTGGTCGAGCAGCGGGGCCATGAACTGGCGGATCTGGCCGCTGGAGAACACCGGCGCCACATAGCCGACGCGCAGCCGGCGGCCGGCCAGCGGGGCAGGGGGCTGGGCTGGCGTCAGCACGGGCGTCTCGAAGCGCTCGGCCCAGGCTCTGGCGGCCTGGGCGTGCCGCGCCACCCCGTCCTGGACCATGAACAGGCTGTAGAGCTCGAACTGCTGGGCCGGCGCGCTGGTCGGCATGGCTTCAGAAAGCGCGCGGAAGATGTTGTTGGCCTCCTCGGCGCGGCCCTGGTGCAGGAAGGCCAGCCCCAGCGACACCAGCGACTGCGGCTCGTCCCGGCCGGCGATGACCGCCAGGCCGAAGGCGACGGAGGCGCAGGCCGGATAGTTGGCGTTGTAGAGGCGGTGGCCGGTCTGCAACGCGTATTCGCCGTCGGTCGTCAGCCGCCTGGCGTCGCCGCCGATAGCGCGGATGACCGCAAGGCCGTGGGTCAGGCGGGCGTCGTTCAGGGTCTGGGCGGCGGCGGGATCGCCGTTGGCCGCCTGGGCCGAGGCCAGCCAGTAGAGCGGCTCGGCCGTGCCCGGCGCCTTGGCGACGGCGGCCTTGGCCGTGTGCAGGGCCACGGCGGGCTTGCCCGTCAGCAGCGCGTTGCGGGTGCGAAGAAGATCCTGCTCGGGCGCGGCCATGGATTGCGATCATCTCGGGCGAGACGCCGCCCCCCATGGACGAAAACGAGTCACCTAACCGCCGATTGTAGCCGATCGGCCGGATCGCCAGAAAGGCGGTTCGGGCGGCTCGCGGCGTCTCAATGCGTCATCCGCGCGCCGCCCCAGACGACCGCCGGCGGCGCGGCCGCGTCGCTGGAGACGGCCACCAGCTCGACCACCTTCACGCCCTTGATCGACGCACTCAGCGCCACCGGCGTATCGCCGGCCCGCATCGGCTTGCTACGCGCCAGCAGCCGGCCGTCGCCATAGACGGCCAGGCGCACGCTCGCCCCGGACGTCTTCGAGGCGTCGTCGACGCCGACACTGGCGAAGAAGCGTCGAAACTCGCCCGCGGCCAGGACTTCCAGGCGCGAATTGGCCAGCACGCCGATCCCGTGGGCGAAGCGGCGCCCGCCCGCCGCCAGCGGCGTGCGATAGGGCGAGAAGTCTGCCTGGGCGCCGCCGGTGTGGCCGGCCGGTCCGACCGGTCCGTCGAAGCCGTCGGCCGGCGGCGGCCACGAGGGCTCCCGCGCCACATGGATGCGGGCGGGGATCTCCGACAGCAGCACGCCGTCGGCGATCAGCGGCGCGCCCCTGACCTCGAACACCTTGGTCTCGCGCGGCGCCAGGTCGAAGCCGGCTTGGCCGGTGAAGCCCGGCGCGTCCTTGCCGGTCCAGAGGTCGCGCAGGGTGACGGGCGCATCGGCGGCCAGCTTCAGCAGTTCGTTCGTCAGCGTGATCTTCGCCGGCTGGTCGCCACGGTTGAACAGCGCCACGGCCTTGCGCCCGCCGCTCAGCGTCTTGAGCAGGATCTGCGCCTCGCCCTCGTGGTGGACCAGCACGGCCTGGTCGCCCAGCGGGTCCTGGTTCACGGCCACGAGGTCGGCGGCGCCCCAGATGTCGAGCAGCGCTTTCGGCGCCTGGCGCAGGTCGTAGCCGATCAGCAGCGGGGCGGCGGTCATGGCCCACAGCGCAAAGTGGCTGCGGGCCTCGGTCAGGTGGTTTTCGTCGAAGTCGCCGGCGCCGATGTAGAGCATGTCCGGGTCGTTCCAGGCCCCTGGGCGGGCGTAGAGCGAGCGCGTCGCCACGCTGTCGAACGAGCGCAGCATCGAACTCCAGCGCGGGCTGATGTCGGGACTGGTGCGCCACAGGGCGCCGACCTCGCCGCCCCAGGCGCGCACGTCGCCGCGGCCCCAGGTGCAGATCGACAGCACGCGCTCGCCGTCGGCGCCGTGGCGGTCCATGGCGCCGGCGACCTGGCGGTACATCGCCTCGATCTGGGCCGAGGCGTCCTTGGCCGGTTCGCGGCGAACGATCAGCGGCTCGCGCGGCCGATAGTCATTGCGGCTCACGACCGGCGCGCCGGGCGCGTAGTCGGCCAGGCCACAGGCGTCGACCTTCACGTAGTCGAAGCCCCAGGTTCCGAAGAAGAGATCGATGTCCTGATCGACATGGCCCTCCAGCCCGACCTCGCGCTCGGCCGTCGAGCCGACCGGCAGGTTGGGCGATTTGAGGTCCCAGGCCTGCGAGCAGGCGTTAGCGCCGATGTCGGTATAGATGCCGGCCTTCAGGCCCATGCCGTGCAGGCGATCGACGAACGGCTTGAAGCTGGAGTCGCCGCCGGGAACCTCGGCGCTGGGAAAGATCGCCGTGCGGATCTCCAGACGGCCGTCGCTCTGCCGGCGCCTCAGCCACCAGCCGTCGTCGAGATTGACCTGCACATAGCCCAGCCTGGCCAGGCCGGTGTCGACCAGGGCCTGGGCCGAGCCCATGACCTTGGCTTCGTCGACCTCGGTGCGGAAAGCGTTCCAGGCGTTCCAGCCCATCGGCGGTTTGGCTGCTGCGCCAGGTTTTCGGGCCGTCCAGCGGCCCGTCGGCTCGAGGCCGTCCTGGGCGAGGGCGACGACCGGCGCGGCCAGCAGGGCCAGCGCCGCCGTCGCCGTCAGGAGTTTGCGCAGGCGGCGACGGGGCAGGGCGCGCATGGCGGTTTCAGGCTCCCAGCATGTTGCCGTAGCCGATCACCACCGTGGCGCCGACCAGCAGGGCGACGCCGGCCCAGACCATGTTGCGCACGGCGGGACGGGCGTCCTTCCATTCCTTGAAGGCGAAGCCCCACAGCGTGCCGAAGATGATGATGCTGGCCATGTGCAGGGTCCAGCTGGAGAAGCCGAACTTGCCCATCTGGCTTTCGCCCATGGTGTAGAAGAAGAACTGGAAGTACCAGGCCGTGCCGGCCAGGGCGCTGAGCAGGTAGTTGGCCAGCAGCGGCGGCCGATCGGCCGCTTCCTTGGCGTCGGGCGCGCGGCCGATCCATTGGCCGGCGCTGCGGTTTCTGACGATCAGGAAGGCGCACCAGACGCCGTTGGTGATCAGGCCGCCGAACATCACCAGGCACAGCACCGGCAGGCCGGTCCACAGCGGGCCGGTGCCGGCCGCCGCCGAGATCGCCTTGATCGGCTCGCCGGCCGCCAGGCCGAAGGCGAAGCAGGCCGACATGACGCCCGAGAACACCGCCACGGCGATGCCCTTGCGGAAGTCGAACTCGGCCACGGCCGCGCGCTTTTCATCCGGCGACAGGTCGCCGTCCTTCTTGGCCCCGGCCCAGGCCACTACGATGATGCCGGCCAGGGTCATCAGCAGGCCCAGCAGGATGATCCGGCCCGAGGTGGTGGCCAGCAGGGCGTCGGCGAAGGTGCCGCGCACCAGCGGCGGGATCAGGGTGCCGAACACGGTGCACAGGCCCAGGACCACGGCCATGCCCAACGAAAGGCCCAGATACCGCATGGTCAGCCCATAGGTCAGGCCGCCGAAGCCCCACAGCACGCCGAACAGCACGCAGAGGCCGACCACGTTCGACGGAACCTGGGCCATGACGCCGAGGAGATCGTGCGTTTGCAAGGAAGCGAAGAACCAGGGCGCCAGCAGCCAGGAGAACACGCCGCCGGTCAGCCAGTAGATCTCCCAGGACCAGCGTCGAACGCCGCGATAGGGCACGTAGAAACTGGCCGAGGCCAAACCGCCCAGCCAATGGAAAAGGACGCCCAAAAGCGGATTCAACGCCAACTCCCGTAATTTGGAACTTTGTTCTAATTAATGAGATGGTCGGTGCGCCGAGCGGATCTGTCAATGCGTCGCCGTGTTTGCCGGATGCAATCGCGTCCTGGACTTGCAGTCGCGAGGTTTGCGACTATCGCGCGCTTGGAGTTGGAGAGGGATCGATGCCGCTGGTGATCATGAACACTCCGCAAGGACCGGTGGCGGTCAATTCCACCGACGTGTTCTGCATCGTGCCGGAGCCGCAGACGCCGGCGGCTGACTGCGAAATCCGTTACGACGCGCCCAGGAGCGTGTTGGCGCTGCATACCGCCGACGAGGCCGCGGCGCGGCTCGACGCCGATCTGCGACGGCTGGCGGCGGCGTCGCTGGACTTCGACCATGTCTGGATCAATCCGGCGCGGGTCACCAGCGTCGTGCCGCATCCGCAGGTCGCCAGCGTCTGTTTCGTCGTCAGCGCCGCACGCAAGATCGCGGTGAAGGGCGAACTGGAGGCCGTGGTGGCGGCGCTGGGCTGAGCCAAAGAGCGTGCGGCTCGGCTTGGGATATTATTTCTGATAATATTCCTTAGGCGATGTACATTGATGCGTCCGCGGCGGTGTGTATCTAGGACTAAATTCCTATTCCCCACCGATCCTGCGGCTCAGAGCCTGGCCTGCCTCTCGCACCTGGCCTCTCAGGCGCTCCAGGCGTTCGTCGTCGAGATACTGCGGGATGGTCGACAGGCTGATGGCGGCGACGATCGCGCCGGCGGCGTCGCGCACGGGCGCGGCGATGCAGACGATGGCGTCGCCGAATTCGTCGCGGTGAAAGCCCAGGCCGCGAGCGCGCGCCTGGCGCATGACGGCGGTCCATTCTGGCGCTTCGTCGGCTTCGTCGTCGCTGTCTAGCATCAGCGCCTGGCCCATGGCCGTCTGGCGCAGCCGGTTGCGCGCGCCGACACCGTGGCGGACGACCAGCCGGCGCGTGCCTGGCGACTGGGCGACGTAGATCACCTCGTCGCCGTCGCGCACGCCCAGATTGGCCGCGTCGCCGGTGTCGCGGGTCAGGCCCTCCAGGATCGGCTGGGCGAGCCTGGGCAGATCGACGGCGCGCGCGGCGCTGGCGCCCAGGGCGAACATCCGCGGTCCAAGCTTGTAGCCGTGGCCGCCGACGTTCAAATGACCGCGTTCTGCCAGCAGCGCGGCTAGCCGGTAGGTCGTGCTGCGGCTCAGCGACAGCCGCTCGGCGATCTGCGCGGGACTGGCGCAGCCGGCGGCCACGGCCTCGAGGATGTCGAGGCCGCGATGCAGGGTCTGGGAGAGCTTCTGGGCGCTGTCGGTCATCGGGTCATCCTACGCCGCCAGCGCGTTGCCGATACCGATGACGACGGTCGAGGCCACCAGCACGGCGATGCCGGCGATCACCAGGCCGCGCGTCTTTTTGCTGGCCGCCGCCCACTCCTTCAGGGCGAAGCCCCACAGGGTCGAGAAGATGATGATGCTGGCCATGTGCAGGGTCCAGCTGGAGAAGCCGAACCGGCCCATCTGGCTCTCGCCCATCGTGTAGAAGAAGAACTGCAGGTACCAGGCCAGGCCGCCGAGGGCGCAGAGGCCGAAGTTGAGGGCCAGCGGGGCGCCCTGCCCCCCTCCCCGGCCCAACCACTCGCCGGCGCTGCGGTTCTTGAGGATCAGCCCGCCGCACCAGACGAGGTTGGTCGAGAGGCCGCCCAGCAGCACCACGCACAGCACCGGCAGGCCTTGCCACAGCACGCCCGTGCCGTGCTCCAGCGACAGCTTGCGGATCGGCTCGCCGGCGGCCAGGCCGAAGGCGAAACAGGCGCTCATGATCCCGGAGAACACGGCGACCGCCAGGCCCTTCCTGAGGTCGAACTCGCCGACGGCGGCGGTCTTGGCCTCGTGCGAAAGCTCGGCCTCCTTGGCCTTGCCGGCCAGGGCCACCAGCACGATGCCCAGCAGGGTGACGACGACGCCGGCCAGGATCACCCGGCCGCTGGTGTTGACCAGCAGCTTGTCGGCGAAAGTCCCGTCGAACAGCGGCGGAACCAGCGTACCGAAGGCCGTCGTCAGGCCCAGCGCCACGGCCATGCCGAGCGACAGGCCCAGATACCGCATCGTCAGGCCGAAGGTCAGTCCGCCCAGGCCCCACAGGGCCCCGAACAGCCAGCACCAGAACAGGGTGTCGCGCGGCGTCGCCGCCAGCACGGCCAGCAGGTCCTTTGTCTGCAGGCTGGCGAACAGCCACGGCGCGATCAGCCAGCTGACGATGCCGCCGGTCAGCCAGAAGATCTCCCACGACCACTTCCGCACGCCCTTGTAGGGCACGTAGAAGCTGGCCGAGGACAGCCCGCCCAGCCAGTGGAAGACGAGCCCGAGAAGCGGGTTGCCCATACGCGATTACTCCTGGCGCTCGACGATCAGCCTGGCCGGGTCGAGCAGGCCCGACGGCGACAGCGGCGCCTGGGGCGGATAGGGATCGAAGGTGGCGAAGGTCTTGGGCCCGGCGTAGCCCGGCTGCTTGTCGCCGATCAGGCGGTTGGGCCACAGATTGACGACCTTGACCTCGAGCTTGTTGTCGCCGGCCTTCAGGGCGTCGGTGACGTCGACCTCGAACGGCGCCTTCCACAGGACGCCCAGGTCCTTGCCGTTGACGCTGACGCTGGCCAGGTTCTTGACCGCGCCCAGGTCGAGCACGACGCGGGCCCCCTTCCCCGCCTTCGGAGCCTTGAAGGTGGTCGTGTAGGCGGCGGTTCCTGAGAAGTAGCGGACGGCGGGGTCGGCGTTGTCGGTCCAGGAGCCGGGCTTGACGTCCTTCAAGGTCGGGACTTGCGGGAAGCTCAGCGTCCAGCCGCCGTCGATGGTGGCGGCCACGGTGCGGACCTTGGCCGGAACGGTGCGCTCGGCCGGGCCGGGCTTGCGGAACACCACGAACACCGCGTCATGGGCGTTCAGCGCCAGGGGCACGGTGGTGCGGCCGCTGGCGGTCTTGTAGCTGGCCGGCGCGATCGAACCGGTGTCGGCCCGCCAGATCTCGGCCTCGCGGCCGCTGGTGCGGAAGCTGACCGAAGCGGTCTTGGCGTCACCCGGATTGCTGACGAAATAGAGGTCTCCGTCCGGCAACTGGCGGTGCACGAAGCGCAGGCCCGCGCCGCCGTCGTCGGCGTCCGGACCGATCCCCGCCAGGGCCGCGCCGAGGTCGGCGCTCACGCCGGCGAAGACCTGGTCGGCCAGGCGCTGGAACTCGGCCGGATCGTCCGACAGGCTGGGCGTGGCGTCGGGGCGGACGCCCACGATCGGCACGCCGGCCGCCTTCAGCGCGGCCAGCTTGCGCAGGACGGGAACGGTCATGCGGCGCACCGACGGATCGATGGCCAGCACGCGGTAGCGCATGCCGCTGGGCGTCGCGACCTGGCCGTCCTTGGCCTCCAACAGGTTCACCAGGGCGTCGCCGTTGACGAAGTCGTAGGCGTGGCCGGCCGGGATCTTCGGCATAGCCTTGCCATAGAGCTCGGTGATGTTGCCGTCCTCGCCGTAGAACCAGGCCACGTCGGCGACGAACCGGCCCTGCTGCAGCAGCAGCGAGCTGCGCGACAGATAGTCGATCCACGGCCCCGCCTGCTCGGCCCAGGTCTCCTTGCGGGTGAACCACTGGCCGAAGATGGCCAGGGTCATGCCCGGCCCGGCGGTGTCGAGCGGCTGATGCACCGAGGTGTGGATGATGAAGCGGTTGAGGCCGTTGGCCATCATCGCGTCGGCGGTCGGCTTCAGCTTGGCCGGGTCGTAGCCGAAGGTGCTGCTGGCGCTGGTGAACGACTCCGCCGCCACCAGGTTCTGGCCGTAGAGGTGGGCCACCGACGCTGATTCACGAATGTCGGCGTCGTAGCTGAAGGGATCGTTGGTTACCGGCACCTCGGTCCAGGTCGCGCCCATCGGCACGTCGGCGCTTTTCTTGACCTGCATGCCGTCGCCGACGAAGGCGCGGCCGGTCTCGTGGGACTCGCCGTAGCGCTTCATACCCCGCGCATGCAGGGCGTCAGACAGGGCGCCGTAGTGCTCGTCGGCGATCAGGTCGCCGATGGTCTTGCGGAAGTCCCACAGGAAGGCGTCGCTGGCCGCGGCGCTCTCGACCACCCGGCCGCTCAGCACCGGCAGCCAGGGCCTGGGGTCATAGCCGCGCCGGGCCTGGAACTGGGCCAGCATCTTCTCGGTCCAGTTGGCCGAGCCGGCTTCCCAGCTGTCGGTGATCATCGCCTGGACGCCGCGCTTGCCCATCAGCTCGGGGCCAACGGTCTGCTGGTAGAGGTCCAGATAGGTGTCGGCATAGGCGGTGACGTGCTCGCGGCTGAGCTTGTCGACCTCCAGGCCGGTGCCTTCGGCCGAGGCCGGGCTGTTCTGGCGGCCGGTCAGCGAATAGCCGTAGCGCAGCACCTCCCAGCGGCCGGCCGGCGGCGTCCAGTCCAGGGTCCCGTCGGGCTTGAGGCGGTCGGTCAGGTCGATCACGTCGGCGCGATGCACGATGGTATCGGCCGAGGCCTGGGGCGTGGGATCCTCGTCCAGCCCGCCGGCCGACGACCAGCCGGCCTTGTCTTCGAAGCGGTGCACCCGCGCCCCGGCCTCGAAGGCCAGCTCGGCGATCTGGTGGCTGGTCGGATCCTTCAGGCCGGCCATGGCCAGGGCCGGATTGGAGGGGCGCGGCAGGAAGACGACCCGGAAGTAGCGCGCCGTCGTCGCCGGGAAGGCCACGGTCTGTTGCAGGGCGCCGTGGACCGGCAGCTTGACGACCGGACGGAAGGTCTTGCCGTCGTCGCTGGCCTCGATGCGGCCTTCCGGCGCTGTGGCCCCGAACTCGCCGAAGCCGCCGGCGTGGGCGGCCACCAGCCGCAGGGCGCGCAGGGTCTGGGGTTTGGCGTATTCGACCTGGATCCAGGTTTCCTTGTCGGGCGCGAAGGGCAGCTCGACCTGGCGCACCAGGTCGCCGTCGGTCAGCAGGGCGACGTCGACCGGATTGCTGGCGGTGATCTTCGCGGGTGCAAGCGGGGCCTGCTCGGCGGCCGGCAGACGGTAGGCGACGACGGCCGCGTCGCGATAATAGGTCGGCAGCGGACCCTTGATCGCCGCCATGGCCGAGCCACCGCCCGGCACGCCCAGGAACGGTCCGGCCACCGACGGCGGCGCGGCCAGGGGCTTGTCGAGCTTGCGGCCGCCCTCGACGAACGTCTCGCTCCACACCAGCTTCTTCATCGCCTGTTCGGGCTTGACCCACGGGCCGCCGGTCTCGCTCCAGCCGGGCGAGCCGGCGATGGCGAACTCGAAGCCGTCGGCGTCGGCCGTCTCGACGGCGTGCTTGAACGCCGCCCGCCACTCCGGCGTCATGAACACCAGGCGTTTGTCGACGATGTGCGGGGTGTCGAAGAAGCCGCCGTCGTTGAAGCCCGCGTCGAAGTTCTGCACCCCGGCCAGGCCGATGCGCTTCATCCAGGCCAGGTCCTTGTCGATGCCGTCCTGGGTGACGTTGCCGCTCATCCAGTGCCACCAGACGCGCGGCCGGGCGGTGTTGGGCGGATCAACAAAGCTCGCGCCGAGGGCGTCGGCCTGCTGCTGGGCCAGGGCGGGCGATCCGGCGAGCATGGCGGCCAGGGCCGCTCCGGCGATCAGGCGTCGGGCGAGGGTCATGGGCAGATACTCCAGAGGCGGCCGCGCGCCGGCCGCCCCAACAAACAGGATGTCAGGCGGCGGAAGCGGCGCGACGGGCCTTCAGGCCCTCGACCAGCAGGGCCATGAAGCCGCCGAAGAAGCCGCTGAACAAGCCGCTGATCCCGTTGCCGAGCGCGTTTGCGGCGGCGTGCGGCGGCAACGGGACGACATAGCCGACGGCGGCGCTGATCACCGCGCCGATGACGCCGCCGATCAGCCCGGCGATGAGAGCGTTCTTCATGGCCTTAGATCCGGTTGGCGCGGGCGATCTGGCCCAGCAGCACGGCGCTGGGCTTGGGCGTGCGCACCTGAGTGGCGCGGTCCACCGCAACGATGCCGAATTTCGGCCCGTAGCCGAACACCCACTCGAAATTGTCCAGCAGCGACCAGTGGACGTAGCCCTTCACCGGGATGCCATCGTCCATCGCCGCCTTCAGGCCTTGCAGCGCGATCTTGATATAGGCCACGCGACGCGTGTCGTCCTCGATCGCGACGCCGTTCTCGGTGACGTAGATCGGCTTGCCCGAGAGGGCGTGGGCGTAGCGCACGGTCTGACCCAGGGCCTGGGGCGAGAACTCCTCGCCGGTCTGGGTCAGCTCGACGCCCTGCGGCGGCTGCATCTGGCCCTTGGCGTCGATCTCGGCGCGGCTGTAGGTCTGCACGCCGACGAAGTCGCCGGTCTGCTTGATGGCCTCCAGCCAGGGGTCGTAGCACTGGGCCCGCTTCTCGTCGCGCCGGCTGTGCTCGCCCACGGCCTGGTCGTCCAACATCGCCAGGGTGGCGCCGACCGGGAAGTCGCCGGGACCGGCCTTGATGGCGGCGTAGCCCTGCTTGTGGGCCTCGATCAGGTTGGGCAGCATCACGTCCTGGCGACCGAACTGGGCGCTGGAGAAAAGCGGCGTGCCGCAAGCCTTGGCCGCGTCGACCATCGCCTGCTTCATCTGGTCGAGGATGAACGGCGGCAGAATCCACTGCAGCAGCAGGCCGATATTGGGCTCGTTGAAGGTGGCGGCCCCACCGGCCAGATCACCCACGCCCTTGACCGCATAGGCGCAGTAGCGCGCGAACAGGGCCGGGCTTTCCGGGTTCTCCCAGCCGCCCTGGGCCGCGAACCAGCGCGGCACGACGAAGTGGTTGAAGGTGATCAGCGGCGTGACGCCGTGCTTGCGGCAGGTCAGGGCGACCCGGCGATAGTGCTCCAACTCGGCGGCCGAGAACTGGCCCTTGGCCGGCTCGATCCGCGCCCACTCCAGCGAGAAGCGATAGGTGTTCAACCCCAGCTTCGCCAGCAGGGCGATGTCGGCCTCGTAGCGATGATAGTGGTCGCAGGCGTCGCCCGACGGCTCCATGAACGGACTGGGCTTCAGCTGCTCCAACAGCCAGGTGTCACTGTTGACGTTGTTGCCTTCCACCTGGTGGCCGGCGGTGGCCGCGCCCCAGAGGAAGCCCTTGGGGAAGTCGCCGCCAGTGGCCTTGGCCTGAGACACAGCGGGAGCAGCGGCGGCCGCGGCGCCGGCCGCCATCAGCAGCCGGCGGGTGAGCGGGAGGTCACGGAAGGTCATCGGGATCTCCGGAAAAGGAACGCAATAAGGGTCACTGGAAGGGTCACTGGGCGGGCTTCAGCAGGCCGCGGGCGGCCATCCAGGCGTAGAACTGGTCGATCCAGAGATCGCTGGTCGTGCCCCGCTTGTGCAGGCCAAAACCGTGATCGCCCTTCTCGTAGACGTGCATCTCGACCTTGCCGCCAGCCCGTTTCCAGGCCTGGACGAGGCCGTAGTCGGTGTTGCCGAACAGCGGATCGTCATTGGCGATGGCGGTGAACATCGGCGGCGGATCGGCCGGCGGGGTCACCGTGTTCATCGGGCCGTAGATCGGAGCGATGAAGTCCGGCCGGGCGTCGCGCGCGTTGCGCAGTGTCGCGCCCAGGGTGGTCATGGCCCCGGCGGAGAAGCCCATCAGCCCTACCCGCTTGGGATCCACGCCCCACTCGCCGGCGCGCGAGCGCACCAGGCGCAGGGCCTGCTGGGCGTCGTCCAGCGCCAGGGGCTGGCTGATCGGCGGGGCCTTGTCGGCCCCGGCCTTGGCCGCGGCGCCGAAGCGCGCGCCCAGCACCTGCAGCGTCTCCTGGTCGTTGTCCGGCGTCGGATCCAGGCGGTACTTGAGGACGAAGGCGGCGATGCCGTGATCGGCGAGCCATTGCGCGACCCGCTCGCCTTCCCACTCCATCGACAGCAGCATGTAGGCGCCGCCCGGGGCGACGATCACCGCAGCGCCCGTCGCCTTGCCCTTGACCGGGAGATACGGCGTCAGGGTCGGCTTGGTGACGTTGCGCACGGCCACGCCGTCGATCAGGTAGTTCCAGTGCTCGACCTGGGTCGCGCCCTCCGAACCCGGCGCGACGCCGGGCCAGAGGGGGATCGCGCCGGGTTGGGCCGGCGTCGGGATCGTGCGGATCTCGACGCGCTGAGGAATGCCCTGGGCCAAGGCGCTCCCGGCGAACGCGGCGAGAGCCGCGCCCACCAGAAGGAAAAGCCTGCCCCGCATCAGAAGTGGCCTTCGAGGGTCACGCCGACGGTGCGCTCGGCCTCGCGGGTGCGCCAGTTGATGTAGCCGTCATAGCCGCTCTGGAACGGCAGGGTGATGATCGCCGCGTTGAAGTCCTGCTTGAGCAGGTTGCGGGCGAACACCCCGACGCGCCACTGGCGGTCTTCCGGACCGATCCCGGCCGAGACGTTGAGCACGCCGTAGCCCTTCTGGATGGTGTTGGGATCGCCGACGCTGTTCTGGGTCTTGGTGCGGTAGGAGTAGTTGGCCGCGGCGTCGAACGTCAGGGCGTCGGTGATCGCGTGCTCGTAGTTGGCGCCTAGCACGACGGTGACCTTCGGCGCGCCGGCCAGGGTCTGGCCCTTGGCCTGGTAGACGTAGGTGCCGTTGTTCAGGGTGCAGCCGACATAGCCGGCCAGGATCAGGTTGTTCGGGCAGCTGGTGATGTAGTCGGTGTACTTGGCGTCGGAATAGGTGGTCGAGGCGTTCAGCTTCAGCGAGCTGTTGACCCGCAGGTTGGCCTCGATCTCAAAGCCCTTGGCCTCCAGGCCGCCGGCGTTCTCGGTGACGAACTCGTTGTTGCGCAGCACCGCCGTCTGCAGGTCGGTGTACTTGTCGTAGAAGATGTTGCCGTTCAGCGTCAGGCGACGATCCAGCAGGGTCGTCTTGGCGCCGATGGTGACGTCGTCGACGGTCTGCGGGGCGACATTGGTCTTGGTGCCGCTGAGCGCCGAGAAGGTCACCGTCGGGCCGAGATAGCCGCGGGCCACGGTGCCGAAGATCAGCACGTTGTCCGAAGGCTTCCAGTCCAGGCCGATGCGGCCCGAGGGGCTGGACTTCGAGGTCTCGCCGGTCTGCAGGGCGCGCGGCGTATAGGGCACGGTGGTCCCGCCGGCCGTCAGGAAGGCCGGCAGCGACGGATCCAGTTCAGACCAGTTGGAGGCCTCGACCTTGTCCTTGGTCATGCGCGCGCCGCCCAGCAGGCTGAGGGTGTCGCTCAGCTTGTAGCGGCCGTCGATGAACACCGCGGCGCTGTCGGTCGTGGTCTTGCCGTGGTTCAGGCCGGCGGTGATCGAGACCACCGGGGCGGTGCTGTAGGGCGTGGCCGGGCGCAGCTGGGCGCTTTCGCCGGTGTTCTCGGTTTCCAGGCGCGAGACGAACAGGCCGGCGACATAGCTGAGGCGGCCGCTGCTGGGCGAGGTCAGGCGGAATTCCTGCGAGGCCTGGGTCTTGACCTGGCCCCGCGCCTGGGCGGTGAACTTGCTCTGGGGCGAGCCGTCGATCGAATAGACGTAGGGGTCCTCCTCGAAGCCGCGATAGGCGCTCAGCGAGGTCAGGGTGTACTCGCCCAGATCCCAGTTCAGCTCCAGCGAACCGCCGTAGTTGGTCGTGCTGTAGCTGCCGCCGCCGTCCTCGATCGACTTGTCGTTCGAAGCGCCCGGGGTGACGCCCAGGGCTGACAAGCTGGTGAAGGGCGCCAGGAAGTTGGCGTCGCTGGTCGGGGCCTTGTTCAGGGTCCACAGCTGGCCGGGGCCCTTTTGGCGCTGACGCGAATAGTCGCCGATCAGATAGGCGCTGAAGGTGTCGGTCGGCTTCCAGTAGACCTTGCCGCGGGCGCCGTTGTTGTGGATGCCGCCCCAGTCCTCGTTGCGCACGACGTTGTGGACGTAGCCGTCATAGGCCTTGTCGTAGAGGAAGATGCCGACGGCCAGGGTGTCCGACAGCGGGGCGGTGACGCCGCCATGCACGTCGCGCTCGTTCAGCGAGCCGTAGGAGGCGAAGAAGTCGCCCGTCGCCGTGGTCAGGCTGGGCTTGCGGGTGGTGATCGAGATGACGCCGCTGGAGGCGTTCTTGCCGAACTGGGTGCCTTGCGGGCCTTTCAGCACCTCGACGCGCTCCAGGTCGCCCAGGCTGTCGACCGGCGAGCCGAACGGAACCACGACCCCGTCGACCACCAGGCCGACCGGCGATTCCGAGCTGGAGGTGAAGCCGCCGGCCGAGCCGACGCCGCGCAGGCGGAAGCCGGAGTCGTTGGGCGTGGTGCCGAACTGCACGCCGGCGACCGAATACTGCAGGTCGGTCACGGCCTTGGCGCCGGTGGCGGCAAGCTGGTCGCCGCTGACGGCCGAGACGGCCAGCGGCACGTCCTGCAGGCGCTCGGAGCGGCGGGTGGCGGTGACCACCACTTCTTCGATGGCGATCGGCGACTCGGTGGTCGCGCCACTGGCGGGCGAGGCGTCCTGCGCGTGGGCCGCGCCGCCGATGGCGACGGTGAGGCTGGTGGCGGCCAGCAGGCTGAGCTTGAATGCGTTCATGGGGGTTCCCCTTCCCTGCGAGCCGGCGATCTTCGTCGTCCGGCTTCGTTTCCGTTTCCCTGGACCCCGGCTTGGCGCCGACGTTGGTGTTGAGCTGAACGGTAGCGAGGGGGTCCCGCACCGACCAATTCAATCGTTGAACAGCAACTATCACTCAAGATTATGCGGGACTGCATTTCATATAATGAAACCGACAACAGGCTTGCCCCAATGGCGTCGCTCGGTCTAAGCCGCTTGAAATGTCAGGGTCCACAGAAGGCCCGACGTCTCAGGAGGATCCCGCCGTGCGCTTTCACAACCTCGACCTGAACTTGCTGGTCGTGCTGGATTCCCTGCTTCAGGAACGCAGCGTCAGCCAGACGGCCCAGGCCCTGCGCCTCACCCAGCCGGCGATCAGCAACGCCCTCTCGCGCCTGCGCCAGCACTTCGAGGACGACCTCCTGGTCCAGGTCGGCCGCAAGATGGTCCCCACGCCGTTCGCCGAAAGCCTGGCCGTACCGGTGCGCGAGGCCCTGGACGGCCTGCGCCGTATCGTCGTCAACCGCTCGGAATTCGATCCCGCCGCCGCCGACCGCACCTTCACGTTCGTCTGCTCGGACTACGTTTTCAACGTCCTGATGACCGGGGCCATCCGCAAGCTCGTCACGGTCGCGCCGCGACTGAAGATCGTGGTGCTGCTGACCTCCGACCAGAGCGCGGCCCTGCTGGGCGAAGGCAAGATCGACTTCATGATCTCGCCCGAGCGCAAGTGCGATCCGGGCCATCCGAAGAGCCCGCTGTTCAGCGACCGCTTCGCCTGCATCGCCTGGCGCGACAATCCGCTGGTCGGCGCCAGTCTCAGCCTCGAGAAGTACCTGGAGCTGGAGCACGTGTCGGTGACGCTGGGCCCGCACAACCCGCCGCACATCGAGCAGGAGTCGCTGGATGCGCAAGGGGTGGAGCGCAACATCGTCGTCCACGCGCCCACCTTCAACTGCGTGGCCGAGATCGTGGTGGGCACCAACATGATCGCCACCGTCCACGCCCGCAACGCGGCCATTCTGGCCAAGCGCCTGCCGCTGAAGGTGCTGGCGCCGCCGGTGGAGATCGCGACGTTCACCGAGTTCCTGCAGTGGCACAAGAACAAGGAAACCGACGCGGGCACGCTGTGGCTGCGCGACTTCCTGATCGAGCACGCCCAGAGCCTTTAGGGGCGAGGGTCGGTGAACGGCCCTAGGTCGCCAGGCCGATCAGTATCTTGAGCACGACCGCGGCGGCCGTCAGGCCAGCGATGATCGTGGTGAAGCAGAAGAGGCTGCTGGTCAGCCCGTGCGCGCGGCGCTGGCGACGCGAGACCATGTCGATGGTCATGTCCTGTTTCCTCCCAAGACCGCTCTGACGGCGGCATGGGAGGAGCTTCCTCGCGATACTGACTATCCGCCAATTCAATCGCTGAATGGCGGCCATAAGCCGCATGAAGGCTTCCCCGCGTCGGCGGCCCCATCATCGGCGGTGATGCGAGACATTCCCCGATTGAATTTTTTTCGGCCGGTCCCCTCCCCGTAAATGGCGGCAAGGGGCGCGGCGCATCATCGACCGCCGCCCGCAACAAGACTGTCAGGGTGGAATCCACGTGGCGCGTACGCTCATCACCAATATCCAGGTCTTCGACGGCACGGGCCGCGCGCCCTTCGCCGGCGAGGTCCTGATCGAGGACAACCGCATCGCCCGCGTGGCGCAGACGGCGTCCGAAGGCCGCATCGAGGCGGCCGATGCGACGGTCATCGACGGCGCCGGCGCGACCCTGATGCCCGGCCTGATCGAGGCCCACGCGCACCTGTCCTGGCCCTCGTCGATCGAGCGCTTCATTCCCGAATTCATCCTGCCGCCCGAGGAACAACTGCTGGCCACGGTGCGCAACGCCCGCGTCCTGCTGGAAAGCGGCTTCACCAGCGCCTATTCGGCCGGCGCCCTGGGCGAACGCATCGAGGTGGTGGTCCGCAACGAGATCGAGGGCGGCTGGACGCCGGGTCCGCGCCTGCGCGCCTCCACCATCGAACGCAGCCCCGAAGGCCAGGACACCGGCGCCGTCGAGCACGGCCGCGGTCCCGAGGCGATGAAGGCCTTCGTCAAGCACTGCAAGGCCATCGGCATCGACCAGGTCAAGCTGGTCATCTCGGGCGAGGACGCCCTGCTGCCCGGTTCCTCGCAGCACATCCTTTACACCGAGGAAGAGGTCCAGGCGGCCGGCGAGCAGGCCCGCGAGAGCGACATCTGGCTGTCGGCCCACACCCAGGCCGGCGAGGCGATCAAGATGGCCCTGCGGGCCGGCGTACGGGTGCTCTACCACTGCACCTACGCCGACGAGGAAGCGCTGGACCTGCTGGAAGCGCACAAGGACGAGATCTTCGTCGCCCCGGCCATCGGCGTCATCGTCGCCACCCTGGAGGCCAAGCCGCCGCCGCACATCGACATGACCTCGATGAAGGAAGCCGCTGTTCCGGTCGTCGAAAAGTGCAAGGTGCTGATCCCCGAGCTGAAGCGCCGGGGCGTGCGCGTGCTGCCCGGCGGCGACTACGGCTTCCCGTTCAATCCCAACGGCGCCAACGCCCGCGACCTGCAGCACTTCGTCGATCTGTTCGGCTACACCCCGACCGAGGCCCTGGTGGCCGCCACCAAGCTGGGCGGCGAACTGATGGGCCGCGCCGATGAGCTGGGCCTGGTCGAGCCGGGCTACCTGGCCGACCTGCTGCTGGTCGACGGCGACCCGACCCAGGACGTCTCGATCCTGCAGCGCCGCGATCGCCTGCTGATGATCATGAAGGACGGCAAGATGCACAAGGCGCCGGCCCAGCCGCTTTCGCGGGCCGCCGCCTGATGAGCGTCCGTTCCGACATCGTCTTCGGCGTGGCCGGTTCGGCCGAGCTGAAGGGCGACCTCTATCTGCCCGACGCGCCCGGCCCGCACCCCGTGCTGGTCGCAGCCCCGGGCGGCGCCTGGCTGCGCAACGACAAGGCCCAGCTGGCGCGTTGGGGAAAGTATCTCGCCGCCCAAGGCTACGCCGTCTTCGCCATCGACTACCGCCGCTCGACCAACGGCAAGTCGTTTCCGGGCAACGTCCAGGACGTGGTCGAGGCCGCGCGCTTTCTGAAGCGCGAGGCCGCTGGCCTCGGCGTCGACCCCGACCGCATCGGCTTGCTCGGCGCCTCGGCTGGCGCGCACCTGACGGCGCTTGCGGCCCTGGCCCAGGGCCAGCCCTGGCTCTATGGCGAGACTGTCCAGTTCAGGACCCTGGTCGCGGTCTACGGCGTCTACGACCTCTTCGCCCACTGGCAGACGGATCTGACCAAGAACGCCGCCCCGGGAACCGACCCGACCTTCCGCATGCTGGGCGCGGACCCTTTCGAGGATCCGCAGCTCTATGTCGCCGCCTCGCCGCTGCGCCACGTGCGCTACGATCGCAACGCCCTGAAGGCGCTGGTGATCTGGGGCGAGCGCGACCACGACATCGATCCCGCCCAGTCGGAAGCCTTCGCCCGCGCCCTGCGCCAGGCCCGCTTCTTCGTGCGCACCCTGCCCGTGCCCGACGCCGGCCACTTCTGGTTCAGCGAGGAAGAGGTCGACACGCCCCACACCGCCGCCGGCCGGGTCGCCCCGGCCATCGTCCGTTTCCTCGACAAGCACCTGTGATGATTTACGACGTCGCCATCGTCGGCTGCGGCCCCGTCGGGGCCCTGGCCGCCAATCTCCTGGGCCAGGCGGGCCTCAGCGTTCTCGTCTTGGAGCAGGAGCGCGATCCGCATCCCCTGCCCCGCGCCGTCCATCTCGACCACGAGATGATGCGCATCTTCCAGGGGGCGGGTCTCGTCGATCGCCTGCATCCGCTGATGCGCGAGACGCAGGGCCACCTGCACATCGGCGCCGACGGCGGAGTGATCCGCTACATGGGCACGGCCGGCCAGGCCAAGCGCTTCGGCTGGGCCAACGACTACTTCTTCTACCAGCCGGAGCTGGAAGCCGAGCTGCGCGACGCCCTGGCCCGCTTCCCGGCCGTCACCCTGCGCCTGGGCGCCAAGCTGGAAAGCCTGACCCAGGACGCCGACGGCGCCGACCTCGTCCTGGCCGACGGCGAGACCCTGCGCGCCCGCTGGGTGATCGCCTGCGACGGGGCCCGCAGCGCCGTGCGCAAGAGCCTGGGCGTCAAGCTCGACGACCTCGACTTCGAGGAGCCCTGGCTCGTCGTCGACGCCGAGGTCGACGGCCCGATCGTCTTTCCCGACATTCCAGGCCTGCCGGCGGGCGCCGACCTGCAGCAGCTGTCGGTGATGCTGTGCGACCCGCGCCGTCCGGCCACCATCGTCCCGGGCCGCGGCAATCACCGCCGCTGGGAGTTCATGCTGCTGCCCGGCGAGGACGACCAGGCGATGATGGCCACGCAGCAGGTCGAGGCCCTGATCGCACCGTGGGTCGAAGGCTCGACCTACCGCCTGGTGCGCGCCGCCACCTATCGCTTCCATGGCCTCGTGGCCGAGCGCTGGCGCGTGGGCCGGGTGTTCCTGGCCGGTGACGCCGCCCACCAGACCCCGCCGTTCTTCGGCCAGGGCATGTGCCACGGCCTGCGCGACGTCTCGAACCTCGCCTGGAAGCTGCCGCTGGTGATCGCCGGCCTGGCCGGGGACGCCCTGCTCGACACCTACCAGCCCGAGCGCGACCCGCACGTGCGCGGCGTCATCGGCGCGGCCGTGAACGCGGGTCGCTACATCTGCCAACTCGATCCGGCCAAGGCCGCCGAGCGCGACGCCCACATGCGCGAGGTGATGGCCGCCGCCAAGCCCGGAACCACGGCCGCCGACCTGATCCCCGCCTACCAGGCCGGGGTCGCCCGGCCCGGCTCCGGCGAGCGCTTCATCCAGCCCCGCGTCGGCGGCGTCCTGCTCGACGAAGTTCTGGGCGAGGGCTTCGCCGTCATCGCCCGCGAACCGGTGGCCGCATCGTCGGACTTCGCCCGCATCGGCGGCTCGCTCCACGTGATCGGCCAGGGGCTCGACGACGCCGACGGCGCTCTTGCCGCCTGGCTCGACGCCAAGGGCGCGGCCGCCGTGCTGCTGCGCCCCGACCGCTACGTCTACGGCGTCGCCGAAACGGCCGACGCCCTGCCAGCCCTGATCGACCAGCTTTGCGCCGACCTTTCCCTCAAGGTCGCAGCGCCCAAGGAGACCGCATGTCCCGCCTGACCCTGGAGGCCGCCTCCATCATCGTCGACGCGGCCCTCGCCCAAGCCCGCCGCGACGGCTACCAGCCGCTGGCCGTGGCCGTGCTCGACGCCGGCGCGCACCTGGTGGCCCTCAAGCGCGAGGACGACGCCAGCCTGATGCGGCCGCAGATCGCCGTCGCCAAGGCCACGGGCGCCCTGGGCATGGGCTATGGCAGCCGCGAACTGGCCAAGCGCGCCAACGCCGCCCCGGTGTTCTACTCGGCCCTGTTCGCCATCAGCGGCGGCGCCATGGCCCCTTCGCCCGGCGGCGTGCTGATCCGTGACGCCGACGGCCGGATCATCGGCGCGGTGGGCATCAGCGGCGACACCGGCGACGCCGACGAGGCCTGCGCCATCGCCGGCGTGATCGCCGCCGCCCTCACCCCCGATCCGGGCGGCGCGCCCGCTCCCCAAGCTTAAAGGAGCCGCCATGCGTCTTCGCAGTATCGAACTGAACCTGCCCGACACCGCCGCAGCCGTCGATTTCCTGACCGGAACCTGGGGCCTGGCCGACGCCGGAACGGCCGGCGACACCCGCTACCTGCGCGGCTCTGGGCCGTTCCCCTATCTCGTGGCCATGACCGAGACGGCCGGTCCGTCGGTGCGCTGCACCACCTTCGTCGGCGAGGAAACCGAGGTCGAGGCGATCGCCGCCAAGGCCCGCGCAGCCGGCGCTCCGGTGGTCGAGACCGTGTCCGAAGACCTCGGCGGCGGCCGGGGCGTCCTGGTCCAGCTGCCCGAGGGCGAGGTGTTCCGCTTCCTGCACGGCGCGGCCCTGGCCGAACCGATCGAGGGCCGCGACCTGCCGGTCAAGCTGACCCACGTGGTGATGAACGCCGCCAACGCCGAGGCCACGGCCGATTTCGCCGAGGCGGCCCTGGGCTTCAAGGTCTCCGACCGCACCAAGGGCATGGTGTTCGTGCGCTGCAACGCCTCGCACCACTCCACCGCCTTCGCCCGCGCCGGCTTCACCTCGCTGAACCACATCGCCTTCGAGATGGCCGACCTCGACGCGGTGATGCGCGGCGTCGGCCGTCTGCGCGACACCGGCGCGGTCCCCGCCTGGGGCCCCGGCCGCCACGGTCCGGGCGACAACGTCTTCGCCTATTTCATCGCCCCGTTTGGCGCGGTCGTGGAGTTCTCCACCGCCGTCGAGATCATCCCCGACGACTACAAGGTCGGCGCGCCCGAGGACTGGACCTGGCCCGAGGGCCGCATCGACCAGTGGGGCCTGTCGGGCAAGGACTTCGCCGGCCTCAACACCGCCGAGCGCACCTTCGGCCACGCCCCGCTGCCGGTCGCCTAGACGCAACGCACCTCAAGAATCGAGACCAAGCTTATGAAACTGATCAGCTTCCTGCGTGACGGCGTCGCCTCCTACGGCGCGATCCAGGGCGACCGCGTCGCCGATTTCGGCGCCATCGCTGGTCCGGACGAGCACGACCTCGTCGCCGCCCTGCGCCTGGACGCCATCCCTGCCCTGGCCGCCGAGGCCGCCTTCGACGTGCCCGTGTCCGAGATCCAGCTGCTGCCGGTCGTCACCACCCCGGGCAAGATCTTCTGCGTCGGCCACAACTACGAGACCCACCGCCAGGAAACCGGCCGCGCCAAGGTCGGCCATCCGTCGATCTTCACCCGCTTCGCCGACACCCTGACCCCGCACGGCGGCCCGATCGTGCGGCCCCTGAGCTCGACCAGCCTGGACTACGAGGGCGAGCTGGCCATCGTCATCGGCAAGGGCGGCCGCCACATCAGCGAGGCCGACGCCATGAGCCACGTGGCCGGCTTCGCCTGCGCCAACGACGCCTCGGTGCGCGACTGGCAGTGGCACACCCAGCAGTTCACGCCCGGGAAGAACTTCCCCGGCACCGGCGGACTTGGTCCCTGGCTGGTCACGCCCGACGAGATCGAAGACCTCAACGCCGTCACCGTCACCACCCGCCTCAACGGCCAGCAGGTTCAGCACGCCAGCCTGGCCGACCTGATCTTCCCGCTGCCGACCATCATCGCCTATCTGTCGGGCTTCACCCCGCTGTCGCCGGGCGACCTGATCCTGACCGGCACGCCGGGCGGCGTCGGCGCCAAGCGCGAACCGCCGCTCTGGATGAAGGCCGGCGACGTCGTCGAGGTCGAGATCACGGGCGTCGGCCTGCTGTCGAACACGGTGGTCGATGAGGCCTGATCGGGAAGCTTGAGCATGAAGCTGCGGCCTTAAGCCGCTGTTCAGGTGCGATTAATCACGCGCCGTTCATCGTGGATGCAAACGCCGGGGATGCGTCCCCGGCCCCTTCCACGAGTACCCGCCATGCTTGCCCGCAAGAAACCCCAGAAGACCCCCTTCCCCGTGGCGGACGGCGACACCGTCGAGGTCGTGCTTCGCTGCGGCTATCGGGCCCGGGCTTCGGTGTTGTGCTCGCGCGGCGGCATGGTCGAACTGGCCTACCGCAAGGCCGACGACCGCTTCGGCCACGCCTTCGTCGACGCTGGCACCCTGCAGCCCGGCCTGTCGGTCCGCTGGGCCTTCCTCGCGGGCGTGCGCGCCCAGCCCTAGGCCACCCGCGTCCAGACCTGGGTCTTGCAGAGGAAGTTGCCGAGCACGCAGCCGCGCGCCTTCAGCTTGCCGGCGTCCAGCACCAGCACCCGGCCTGAGAAGGTCATGTTGACGTCCGGCGCGAAGACCTTGCCGCGCCACTCGCCCTTGTCTGCGCGCGAGAAGTCGCTGAGCAACTGCCGGCCCACCAGTTCGCCGCCCGAGCCCTTGCGCGCATCGGTCCGCGCCTCGTCATTGGCCCAGATCACATAGCCGCAGACCTCGCCGCCGCACGGCTTGATCTCGACATGGACGCTGTCCTTGGGATTGCGCCAGACGCCGAAGATGTCGGGACCCGGCGTCTGAACCTGGGCCAGGCTGGCCGACGAAGCCGCGAACGCGACCAGCGCCGCCAGGCCCAGGCGGGCGAACCTAGATGCAGACACGGACGATCTCCCCCCCTTCGGCGGCTCCCTGCGCCGCCGTCAGCGCGACCGTCGCGCCGGACACCCGCCGCCGTCAAGCGCCGAGGTCACGGCTGACGATCTCAGGAGATGGTGAGCGAGGGAGAACTGCTGAGCGTTCCGTCGATCGTGCAGTAGGTCGGCGACCCCGGGATGGTCCAGCTGTCGAGTTCCAGGCGGCCGGGCGAGCCGTTGGTCCACCAGGTGTGGATCGTCCCTGAGCACGAGCCGGCGATATTGTTGAGGCTGAACCCGGTGATCCAGACGCGGGAGGCTGGAGCTGGCGTGAAGGCCCACGGAAAGCTTGTCGGAGAGACCAGCCAGCCGCACTGCCAGGATCCCCCGAAGAACGATCCGCTGGTCACCATGGCCGAGCCGCCGCCCGCCGCCACCTCGACATTGAGGGTGACGTTGCAGGAGACGGTCGTGGTCTGGCTGATGGTCAGGACCCCGCTGAGCGTGACGCTGGTTTTCCCGGTGGGGCTGTTGGGGCTGATCGTCTGGGCCGCCGCGGCGCCGGTCGTGGCGAGCACCATGGCCGACAGGGCGGAAATCCACTTCCACACGGCGGTCTCCTTTTCAGGGCCGATGGTGAATGGGTCAGTAGATCGACAGGGACGGCGCGGTGTTCAGCGTGCCGCTGATCTGGCACGGATTGGGCGAGCCTGGGACGACGACGGCGTTGAAGACGATCGTGCCCGGATTGACCCATTGAACGGTGGTCGCGCCGGAGCAGTTGATGGCGCCGCCCGCGACGCTGATCGGCGTGAAGGTGACCGCCGTGGTGGTGGTCGGCGTCAGGGTCCACGGAAAGCCGGCCGGATAGGCCCCCAAGCCGCACAGCCAACTGCCTGGGCTGAATGAGCCGCCGGTGATGGTGATGCTGGAGCCGCCCGGGTTCACGACGCCGGTCAGGCTCACCGAGCAGCTGATCGACGGGGGACCGATGGTCAGCGTGCCCCCGAAGGCGACCGGGGTGGTGCTGGTGGGGCTGTTGGGCGTGAAGGTGGCGGCCGAGACGGGACCGGCCAAGGCGGCGATCGCGAGACTGGCTGCGAGACTGGCTGCGAGATTGGCCGCGGCTGCGAGTGAAACGCTCTTCGACATGATGTCTTCTCCCGAATGACCTGTCGTGGGAGCGGATCACCGCTCCCCTGGAGCAAGAAACGCCGGGAGCCCGAGGGCTCCCGGCGAGTCGAGGGACGAGGGTTCGTCCTGGGGGATCAGAGGATGGTCAGCGTCGGGCTGCTGGTCAGGGTGCCGCTGATCGTGCAGGCGCTCGGCGAGCCCGGGATCGTGGCGCTCGTGAAGGTCACGCTGCTCGGCGGGCCGTTGGTCCAGGGCGCGGTGATGGTGCCCGAGCAGCTGCCGGCGATCGAGCTGGCGGCGATCCCGGTGATCGTCACGGTGGGGCCCGCGCCCGGGGTGACGGTCCACGGGAAGCCCGACGGAACGACCAGCCAGCCGCACTGCCAGGAGCCCGGAGCGAACGAACCGCCGGTGATGGTGGCGGAGGTGCCGCCCGCGTTCACCGTGCCCGTCAGGGTGACGGCGCAGGTGACGTTGGTGGTCTGGCTGAGGCTCAGGGTGCCCGTGAGGGTGAAGCTGGTGCCAGCCGGAGAGATGGTCGCGGCCGAGGCGGAGCTGGCGCCGGCCAGGCCGGCGAAGCCCAGGGCGGCGGCGGCGAGAACAGAAGCGGTCTTCAACATGACGTCTTCCTCCGATGTTTTTTGTTACAACCGCGCATTGGGGCGGCGGGGTGATGCAACTGCGAAATGCAAAGGGAGTCAAACGAAATAATACAGTATTTTCAATGGCTTATATCGAGAGTCGCGCCGGCGCCCGGCGTCCTTTCCCAAGGGCGTCGGGCGAAAAAATCGCCGCCCCGAACGTGGGGCGGCGAGTCACCGAGAGGGCCTAGAAGCGCTTGGACACGCTGACCGCGATGAGCCTTGGATCGAGGGTGAAGACGTTGGCCGTCAGGCCGGTGTCGTCGCTGTTGGTGAAGCTGTCGGTGATGGGGGTCTTGTCGAACAGGTTCTTGACGTAGGCCTGGAAGACGAGCCCGTCGGAGGGCTTCTCCAGCGTCACCGAGATGTTGACGTTGTCCCACGACTTCAGCCGGTCGTATTCGGTGTTGTAGACGCGGGCGTAGCTGCTGCCCTGGTAGTAGTAGTCGCCGCGCAGCGTCAGGGCCCAGTCGTCCTTGTGGAAGGTGTACTGGGCGCCGATGTTGGCGGTCCAGTTTGGGGCGTTGGGCAGCTCGTTGCCGCTGAGATCGGCCTCGAAGCCGCGACCGCCGTTGGGGGCCTCGGTCAGCGGGTCGTAGGTGAAGCCGTAGAGCGCCCAGAATGGCAGGGTCGAGGTGAAGGCCGGGTTGAACGTCCCCGTCCGCAGCGAGCCGCCGCAAAGCGCCTGCAGGGCCAGGGTTGTCAGCTCCACCGGGAATGGCCGCGACAGCACCCGCTCGACGTACTTGGTCGGGGCCACGCAGTTGGACGGCACCTGCAGCCACGGCCGCAGCACCATCCAGTCGGCGTTGCCCTGGGTGCGGTTCATGACGTCGATGGAGCCCTCGCCGTCGGCGATCCGCGTGTTCAGATAGCCGAGGTTGGCGTCCAGCCGGAAGTCGCGGGTGGGCCGGAACACGGTCTCCAACTCCACGCCCCAGGTGCGGGCGTCGAAGTTCTCGTTCAGCGAGATGCGGTCGACGATCTGCGACACCTGGTAGTCTTTGTAGTCGTAGTAGAAGGCCGTGGCGTTGAAGCGGACCATGCCGCCGGCCAGGGTATTCTTGGTGCCGATCTCGAAGGCGTTGACGTATTCGGGATCGAAGGTCTCGGCCAGCGGCTGGTACTGGATGACCGACGGGTTGATATCGACCCGCGGCGGGTTGGCGCCGCCGCCCTTGTAGCCGCGCGAATAGGACGCGTAGACCATGGTGTCGTCGGTGAAGCTGAAGTCGGGCTTCCAGTCGACCACCAGGCGGCCGGTGACGGCGTCCCACTGCTGGTCGATGTCCGGCAGCGCCGGATAGCCGCGGCTGACATAGCCGCCTGACGACGTGCCTGGCGTGCCCCTGTCGGCGCCCAGCAGCAGCTGGCTCGGATAGGGCGTGCTGACCTTGCGGTCGTCGGTGTAGCGCAGGCCCGCGGTCACCCGCCAGGTGGGCGACAGGTCGTAATAGGCTTCGCCGAAGATCCCCCACGAGCGGGTGTGGATGGCGTTCTTGCTGCGGAAGTAGTTGTGGCCGTCGCCGGCCAGGTTATCCAGCGACGAATAGTCGACATAGACACATTCCTTGGCCGTGGTCGGCGTACAGGGTGCGGTCTGGCGGCCCTGGTTGCTCGGCAAGGTGATGTCGACGTTGTAGTAGTACTCGGCCAGGAACGTGAACACGTTGTTGAACACGAAGTAGTCGTCGGCCGACTTGAAGTCGATGTAGTTGGCGCCGAGGCTGAAGTTGAACGGCCCGTCGAAGGCCGACTGCAGGCGCAGTTCCTGGGTCCACTGGCGATTGTCGGAACGGCTGAGGTCGGCCGAGACCATCCGGTTCGACGTACCCAGCTGCGGGTCGGTGTAGTAGCCGCCCGACAGGAACGACTTGCCCACGATCGGCTGGCCCAGCACGTCCCGCAGCCCGTCGGTGCTGCTGAAGATCGGGTTGGAGACGAAGCGGTTGTAGTCCTGACTCGAGTAGTAGTCGTCCTTGGCGTAGGCCGTCTGCGAGATCAGCTTCAGCTTGTCGGTCAGGTCGAACTCGACGTTGAACTGGAAGACGTCGTTCTTCACGCGGAAGACCGGGTCGTAGCTGGTGGCGATCTCGCGCAGGTCCTTCGACTGGGTCAGGCCGGCATAGGGATCGGTCCCCAGCGGCACGGCGAACACCGTCTGGTTGGACGCGTTCTGGCCCAGCGACACCGAGGCCAGGAAGATGTGCGCGAAGGCGCCGCCGTTGGGCACGCCATAGGCCGCGTCATTGTACAGCGAGCCCGGCAGGCAGCCCTGGCTCAGGCGGTTGCGGAGCAGCGACGAGGTGATCGTCACCGCGCCCACCGTGGTCGGGCCCGGATCGGTGGTGCAGAGCTGCTTGCCCGTTCGCGAGCGGTTGTCGTCTTCCTCGAAGTGCTCCCAGATCGCGTTGGTGCGCAGGCGGCTGGTCGGCTCCCAGGCCGCCGACAGCCGGGTGGACCACAGGTCGCGGTCGTTCACCTTGGTGTCGTTGAAGCTGTTGTAGTCGAAGCCGTCGCGCTTGGTGGCCGAGCCGGCCAGGCGCAGGGCGAAGGTCTCGCCGATCGGCACGTTGATCAGGGCCTGCATCCGCCGGCTGTCGTAGTTGCCGACCTCGCCCTTGATGGAGCCTTCGAATTCCCGGCCCGGCAGGTTCGGGATCATGTTGACGACGCCGCCCGTGGCGTTGCGGCCGTAGAGCGTGCCCTGCGGCCCGCGCAGCACCTCGACCCGCGCCACGTCCAGGTATTCCTGCTCGAACAGCCGGTTGCGGATCAGCGGCGTGGAGTTGAAGCTGACGGCCACGGCGGGATCGCTGCTGGCCGAGATCGCCTTGGTCCCGACCCCGCGGATCGAGAAGTTGTACATGCTGAAGTTCGCCTTCGAGAACGAGACGTTCGGCACGGCGCGCATCAGTTCGGAGCCGCCCTCGATCTTGCGTTCGTTGAGCGCTTCCGAAGACAGGGCCGTTACGGCGATCGGCACCTGCTGGATGGATTCCTCGCGCTTCTGCGCGGTGACGACGATGTCCTCGACTTGGGTCGTGGCTTCTTGCGCCAAAGCCGGCCCCGCCGCCACGGCGAGCGCCATGGCGGATGCGGTGACGGCCAGACGCGCGCGCACGCAGGCTTTTGCAGCCATGCCCTATCCTCCCCTGCCCCGGCCAGCTCTGCGTCTGGCCCGGTGAACGTTTCCCCCGCCCCTCATCAATCTCCGCGCGGCATGGCGGCTCCGCCCCACGGTTGGGTTGTACGATCTACCTATTCACTAGCATGTCAATACATTACTTACATCGATGTTCAGTTACGCTGCGGCAGTCTGACGGCGCGCCTTTTCGGGCAAGGCGTCGCGCCTCGCAGATCGCTCTCCACGGCCCTCCGGGGCCGGACGGTCGGGCCTGTTCCTGACCTCGAATTAATATTTACATCACTGTAAAAATAGCCAAGGGTCAGCGCCGATCGGGAGGGCGAAACATGGATGCCGACGTCATCGTCGTGGGGAGCGGACTGGCCGGGCTGGTGGCCGCCGACGAGCTGGTCCGGGCCGGCAAGCGGGTCGCCCTGCTCGACCAGGAGAACCCCGCCAACCTGGGCGGCCAGGCCTTCTGGTCGTTCGGCGGGCTGTTCCTCGTCAATTCGCCCGAGCAGCGACGCATGGGCATCCGCGACAGCCTCGATCTGGCCTGGCGCGACTGGACCGGCAGCGCCGGCTGGGACCGGCTGGACGGGCCCCTGTCCGAGGACGAATGGGCGATCCGCTGGGGCCGGGCCTATGTCGAGTTCGCCGCCGGTGAGAAGCGCCATTGGCTGCGCCGCCACGGGATCAGTCTGACGCCGATGGTCGGCTGGGCCGAGCGCGGGGCCGGCCAGGCCCGGGGCCACGGCAACTCGGTTCCCCGCTTCCATGTCGCCTGGGGCACCGGCACCGGCGTCTCCGAACCCTTCGCCGACAGCGCCCGGCAGGCGGCGTCCAGCGGCAAGCTCAGCTTCCATCATCGCCACCGGGTCGATCATCTGGTCGTCGAGGGCGGCCGGGTCACCGGCGTCTCCGGCGCGGTGCTGGCGCCCGACGACGCCCCGCGCGGCGCACCGTCCAATCGCGATGCGGTCGGCGACTTCACGCTGAAGGCCCAGGCCGTGGTGCTGGCCACCGGCGGCATCGGCGGCAACCACGATCTCGTCCGCCGCTACTGGCCCGAGCGCCTGGGAACCGCGCCGGCCAGCATGATCACTGGCGTGCCAGCCTATGTGGACGGGCGGATGCTCGACATCGCCGGCGACGCCGGGGCCCGTCTCGTGAACCGCGACCGCATGTGGCATTACGTAGAAGGCGTGCGGAACTGGGCGCCGATCTGGCCCAGCCACGCCATCCGCATCCTGCCCGGCCCCTCGTCGATGTGGTTCGACGCCCTGGGCCGGCGCCTGCCCTTCCCCGCCCTGCCCGGCTACGACACCATCGCCACCCTGCGCCACCTGCGCACGACGCCCGACCTGGCCGCACACGACCACAGCTGGTTCATCGTCAGCCAGAAGATCCTTGAGAAGGAGTTCGCCCTCTCCGGCTCCGAGCAAAACGGCGACATCACCAACCGCCGACGGCTGGCGCTCCTGAAGTCCCGCCTGGGCAAGGGCGCGCCGCCCGAGGTCGACGCCTTCAAGCGCAACGGCGCAGACTTCGTGGTCGCCGAGCGGCTGGAGGATCTGGTCGCCAAGATGAACGACCTGACCGATCAGCCGCTGCTCGACACGGCCCTGATCCGTCGCCAGATCGAGGACCGCGACGCCCAGATCGCCAATCCCTTCGCCAAGGACCTGCAGGTGATGGGCATCCACAATAGCCGCCGGTCGCTGGGCGACCGCCTGGCCCGCACGGCCGCGCCGCACCGGATTCTCGATCCGGCCGCCGGGCCGCTGATCGGGGTCAAGCTGCACGTCCTGACCCGCAAGTCGCTGGGCGGCCTGCAGACCGACCTCTCCAGCCGCGTGCTGACGCCCGACGGCCAGGTGCTGGAGGGACTCTACGCGGCCGGCGAGGCTGCGGGTTTCGGCGGCGGCGGCCTGCACGGCTACAACGCCCTGGAGGGCACCTTCCTGGGCGGCTGCATCTTCTCCGGACGGGCGGCGGGCCTGGCCCTGGCCGGCGCGGTCTGAGCCGTGGAGGGCCTGGCCTCGCCGCTGATCACCACCGGCCTGCCGGCGGCGCTGGGGATCATCATGTTCGGGCTGGGCCTCGACCTGACCCCAGCCGACTTCACCCGCGTCGCCCGCCAGCCGCGCGCCGCCCTGGTCGCCCTGGCCTGCCAGGTGCTGATCCTGCCGCTCGTCGCCTCCGCCCTGGCGCTGCTGTTCGACCTGCCGCCGGCCATGGCGGTGGGGCTGATGCTGCTGGCCGCCTCGCCCGGCGGGACGGCGGCCAATCTCTACAGCCACCTCTTCCGCGGCGACGTGGCGCTGAACGTCAGCCTGACGGCGATCAACTCGGTGCTGGCCGTCGTCACCCTGCCGCTGGTCGTCAACCTGGCCATCGCCGGCTTTGAGCCCGGCGACGGGCGCGTCGGCCTGCGGCTGGACAAGACGGTCGAGGTGTTCCTGGTGGTGCTGGTTCCCGTGGCGCTGGGCATGCTGACCCGACGCCTGAAGCCGCGCTTCGCCCGGGCCATGGACAAGCCGGTGCGCATCGCCTCCAGCCTGTTCCTGGCCGTGCTGGTCATCGGCGCCGTCGCCTCGAACCTGGCCGAGCTGCGCGACGAGATCCTGGCCCTGGCCGGCGTCACCGTGGTCTTCTGCCTGGCCAGCCTGAGCCTCGGCTTCGTCGTGCCGCGCCTGCTGCGCGTGCCCCGCGACCAGGCGATCGCCAGCGCCTTCGAGGTGGGGCTGCACAACGCCGCCCTGGCCATCGTCATCGCCCAGTCGGTGCTGCAACGCCCCGAGGTCAGCCTGCCCGCCGCGGTCTACGGCGTCGCCGCCTTCCCGCTGGCGGCGCTGTTCGGGGTGGTGGTGACGCGGACGGCGGGCGCCTTGCGTGATCCTCGTCCTTCGACGAGCTCAGCCCCAAACTCGTCGTCATCCCGGCCGTAGCGAAGCGGAGAGCCGGGACCCGGGGGACTGGGCTCCGCGATCAGGCTCAGCCTCGTGGGCGTTGGCCATCGCAGTGCGACCGCCCCTGGGTCCCGGGTCTGCGGACCGCTTCGCGGCCCTTCGCCCGGGATGACGAGTTAGAGATTTCTACCGCAACTCCCGCCGCAGCACCTTGCCCACCGCCGTCTTCGGCAGGGGCTCGGCCCGGAACTCCACGATGCGCGGCACCTTGTAGCCCGTCAGCCGCTCGCGGCAGTGGGCGATCACCGCCTCGGCCGTCAGCTCGGCCGAGCGCGGTACGACCACCACCTTGATCCGCTCGCCCTGCACCGGGTCGGGCACGCCGACGGCGGCGACCTCGTCGACCAGGGGGTGGGCGGCGACCACGTCCTCGATCTCGCTGGGATAGACGTTGAAGCCCGAGACCAGGATCATCTCCTTCAGCCGGTCCAGCAGCCGCACGCGGCCGTCGGCCTGCATCACGGCGACGTCGCCCGTCGAGAGCCAGCCGTCGGCCGACAGCACCCGCGCGGTCTCGCCTGGATGGTTCCAGTAGCCCTTCATCACCTGCGGCCCGCGCACGCACAGCTCGCCCGGCTCGTCGACGCCGCACCAGGAGCCGTCCTCGCGCCGCATGCGCACCTCGGTCGAGGGAACCGGCAGGCCCACCGTGCCGTCGAAGGCCATGGTCTGCGGCCGCTCCAGATCGACATAGCCGACGCAGACGATCGGCGAGCATTCGGTCAGGCCGTAGCCCTCGATCACCGGGCAGCCGGTGACCAGCTCCCATTCCTCGGCGACGGCCCTTTGGGTGGCCATGCCGCCGGCGATGGTCAGGCTGAGTTCCGAGAAGTCACGCCCGCGGAAGGCGTCGTTCTTCAGCAGGCTAGCGAACAGGGTGTTCAGCCCCGCCAGCCCCGCGAACCGCTCCTTGCGCAGCACCCACTCCACCCGTTTGGCGTCGCGCGGATTGGCAATCAGGATGTTGCGCCCGCCCACCCCGACGAACATCAGCAGGTTCGCGGTCAGCGAGAACACATGGTAGAGCGGCAGCATGGTCACGTTGCCCACCGCCTGGTCGGGCGGGATCTGGGTCATGATCCAGGCGCGGCCCTGCAGCACATTGGCCAGGATGTTGCGGTGGGTCAGCATGGCCCCCTTGGCCACCCCCGTCGTGCCGCCGGTATATTGCAGGAAGGCCAGGTCCTCGGGGCGCACCTCGACAGGCTGAAACCGCAGCCGCCGCGCCCGCCGCATCATCGCCGGCCAGCGCAGGGCGCCGGGCAGCCGCCACTTCGGCACCAGCTTCTCGACATGGCCCATCAGGACGTTGATCGCCGTCCCCTTGGCCAGCCCCATCATGTCGCCCATCGAGGTCACGACCACCTGGCGCAGCGCCGTGCCCTCGATCGCCTGCTCCAGCGTGTGGGCGAACATGTCCATCACCACGATGGCGACCGCGCCGCTGTCCTCCAGCTGGTGGCGCAGCTCGCGCGGCGTGTAGAGCGGGTTGACGTTCACCACCACGGCGCCGGCGATCAGCGTCCCGAACAGGGCGATCGGATATTGCAGGCAGTTGGGCATCATCAGCGCCACCCGCTCGCCCTGGCGCACGCCCGCCGATTGCAGCCAGGCGGCGAAGGCCCGCGCATCCTTCAGGGCGCGACCATAGTCCACGCCCGAGCCCATGCTGACGAAGCCGGTGCGCCGGGCGAAACGCGCGGCGTCGTGCTCGAACAACTGGCCGACCGACCGCCACAGGGCCAGTTCGTCGTCGATCGTCCCCGGCACGTCGGGGCGATAGGCGCGGGTCCAGAAGCGCTCGGCCCATAGCTGTTCGGCGTCGGCCCCGTCGACGCCCTCGATGATCGGCGCGCCGGTCATTTCTCCAGCACCGCCACGACGCCCTGGCCGCCAGCCGCGCAGATCGAGATCAGGCCTCGCCCCGATCCCTTGCGGTCCAGCATGGTCGCCAGATGCGCCAGGATCCGCCCACCGGTTGCGGCGAACGGGTGGCCGGCGGCCAGCGAGCTGCCGTGCACGTTCAGCTTCTCGCGGTCGATGGCGCCCGGCGCGCGCTCCAGCCCCAGCCGCGCGCGGGCGTAGTCGTCATCCTCCCAGGCCTTCAACGTGCACAGCACCTGGGCGGCGAAGGCCTCGTGGATCTCGTAGTAGTCGAAGTCCTGCAAGGAGAGGCCAAGCTTGGCCAGCATGCGCGGCACGGCGTAGGCCGGGGCCATCAGCAGGCCTTCGTCGCCGCCCACGAAGTCCACCGCCGCCGTTTCGCCGGCCCGCAGGTAGGCCAGCACCGGCAGGCCCCGCGCCCTCGCCCAGTCCTCGCTGGCAAGCAGCACCACCGAGGCACCGTCGGTCAGGGGCGTGGAATTGGCCGCCGTCAGCGTGCCGTGCTCGCGGTCGAACACCGGCTTCATGGTCGCCAGCTTGGCCGGGTCGATGTCGGGCCGCAGGTTGTTGTCCCGCTTCAGGCCCCGGAACGGCGTGACGAGGTCGTCGAACAGGCCGTCGTCATACGCTTTCGCCATCCGGCGATGGCTGCGGATCGCCAGGGCGTCCTGCTCCTCGCGGGCGATGCCCCACCGCTTGGCCATCAACTCGCAGCTCTCGCCCATGGAGAGGCCCGTGCGCGGCTCGGCGTTACGCGGCGGTTCGGGGCGGAACGGCGCGGTCAGACCCGCGCCCGCCAGGGCCTTGACCTTGGCTCCCGTCGTCTTCTGCCGATTGGCGGCCAGCAGCGCCTTGCGGAAGTCCTCGTTGAGGGCGATCGGCGCGTCCGAGGTCGTATCGACCCCGCCGGCGATGCCGACGTCGATCTGGCCGAGCGCGATCTTGTTGGCCACCAGGATCGCCGCCTCCAGCCCGGTGCCGCAGGCCTGCTGCACGTCGTAGGCGGGGGTGTCGTGACCGATGGTGGTCGAGAGCAAGCTCTCGCGGGTCAGGGCGATGTCGCGCGAGTGCTTCAGCACCGCGCCGGCCGCCACCTCGCCCAGCCGCAGGCCGTGCAGGTCGAAGCGGTCGGCCAGGCCCTGGAGGGCGGCGGTCAGCATGTCCTGGTTGGAGGCCTCGGCATAGGCGGTGTTGGAGCGCGCGAAGGGAATGCGGCGGCCGCCGATCACGGCGACGCGGCGCGGCGCGGGCAAGGTCAGCATGGGGATAGATCCTGTGATTGGGGCGCGCTGATCAGGCGCCCGCGCAGATGGGTTCGGCCGCCGCTGGCGTCCGTCAGTTCGAAGGCGCCGGCGGGGCCGCTCGACAGGCGTGCCTCGCTTGGCAGCAACAGGGGCGCGCGGAAGGCCGTCTCGACCTCGATCGCCTCGACCGCCTGGCCTCGGGTCAGGGCCGCCAAGGCCCGGGCCTTGGCCCACATGCCGTGGGCGATCGGACGCGGAAAGCCGAACAGCCGCGCGCCCAGCGGCGAGGTGTGGATCGGGTTGGCGTCGCCCGACACCCGGGCGTAGCGCCGGCCGATGTCGGCGGGGACCTGCCAGGTCTCGACAGGCGCCCTCGCCTCGCCGACGTCGAGCACCGGCGCGGGCTCGCCGCGGCCGGGCTTGCCCAGGCGCAGATAGACGCTCGTCCCTTCCCACACCGTGGCGCCGTCGCGCAGGACCCAGGTCTCCAGCGAGAAGGCCTGGCCCTTGTCGTGGGCCATCAGCCGGCCAGTGCGGGCGCCGATCGTCAGGCTCTCGCCGATGCGCAGAGGCGCGCGCTGGCGGATGCGGTTGTGGATGTGCACGAGGCCCATCACCGGGAACGGAAACCCCGCCGCCAGCATGATCCGCATCTGCAACGGGAAGGCCAGGATGTGGGCGAAGGTCGGCGGCACGCTTGCTTGGGGTGCGAAGCCGCAGACCTCGGCATAGGCTCTGACGGCCTCGGCGCGCACCCAGACCTGATCGGCGTGCAGGCTGACGGACGGCAGGTCGCTGACCGTTCCGGCGCGCAGCAGCCCTCGCGCCGCGCCCCAGGCCAGGCCCAGGGGCGACACCGGCTCGGCGTTGGACATGGTTTAGGCCCCCAGCAGGCTCTGGCCGCAGACGCGGACCACCTGGCCGTTGACGCCGCCGCTGGCCGGGTGGGCCAGCCAGGCGATGGTCTCGGCCACATCGACCGGACTGCCGCCCTGCCCCATGCTGTTCATGCGCCGCCCGGCCTCGCGGATGGCGAAGGGGATGGCCGCGGTCATGCGGGTCTCGATGAAGCCTGGCGCCACCGCGTTGACGGTGATCCCGTGGTCCAGCCCGTCGCGCGCCATGCGGCCGACCGCGCCGATCCAGCCGGCCTTGGAGAGCGCGTAGTTGGTCTGGCCCATGTTGCCGGCCACGCCGCTCAGCGACGAGACCGCCACGATCCGACCGTTGCGGCGCACCGCGCCGGCCTCCAGCAGCACGCGGGTCAGGGCCAGGGGCGCGCCGAGATTGACGGCCATGACGCTGTTCCACTCGCGCTCGTCCATTCGGCCCAGCGTGCGGTCGCGGGTGATGCCGGCGTTGTGCACCACCACGTCGAACCCGCCCCTCGCCCGCGCCGTCTTCAGCAGCACGCCGGCCGCCTCCGGAGCGGTGATGTCCAGCGCCAGCGGATCGACGCCCAGTTCGGCGGCAAGGCCGCGCAGGTCGTCCTGGGCGCTGGGCACGTCCAGGGCCGTGACCTTGGCCCCTTCGGCGACGAACAGCCGGACGATCGCCTCGCCTATCCCTCGGGCGGCCCCCGTGACCAGCACCTGGCGGCCGGCGTGACCGACGGCGGGATCGGCCGCCACGGCGGCGGCGCCTACCCGGATCACCTGGCCCGACACATAGGCCGAACGCGGCGACAGCAGGAACGCCAGGGTGCTCTGCGCCTGATCCTCGCGGCCCGGCGTCACGTAGAGCAGCTGCACGGCAATGCTGCGCCGCGCCTCCTTGGCCAGCGACCGCACGAAGCCCTCCAGCCCGCGCTGGATGGCCTCGCCCTCGGCGGTCTTGGCCGTCTCGGGCGGAATGCCGATCACGACGATGCGGCCATGCTCGGCCACCGAGCGGATCGCCTGGTGGAAGAACCTGTAGAGCCCCTGCGTCGCGGCGACGTCCAGGCAGGCCGAGGCGTCGAACACCAGGCCGCCATAGCGCACGTCCGGCGTCCAGGCCTGGTGGATCTCGACGCCCGAGGCGGCCGCCAGCCGCTCCAGCATCGGCCCCATGCGTCCGTCCGCCGTCGGCGGGCCCAGCAGCAGCGGCAGGCTTGGCGGAGCCTCCCCCTCGCCCCGCCGCAGCAGCGGCGCGGGCTTGGGCAGGCCCAGGGCCTCGACCACCCAGCCGCCCAGGCCGCTGCTGGCGAATTCCAGATAGCGGTCGGGCATCAGGCCACCCCTTCCTTCTTGGCGCGCGCCGCGCCCTTGATCCCGTTACGGCGGGCCAGGCCCTCGCCCAGGCCGAAGTCCTGCGGGAAGTCGTCGACCTGGATGGCCTGGTCGGCGAGATGGGCGAACCGGCCGATCAGGTCGCGTTCGGCGGCGTCGATCAGGCCCTTGGCCTCGGCGTCAGCCGCCCAGGCGTCCATCAGGGTCAGGTTCTGCGGCGCGCGGGCGATCGTCCCGGCCGTGATGGCGGGCTTCAGGCGACGCTCGATGGCCTCGACCTGCGGGTGGAGATCGAAGGCCACCGCCGTGGCGGCGATCGGATCGACCTCGATGCGCGGCGTCCACGACCCGGCCAGCAGGCGGTCGCGCGCCGGACCATGGCGCTGAATCAGGCCGGCGACGGCGGAGGCGACATCGTCATTGGGTCCGCGCGTCAGTCCCGAGAGGCCAACGCCGACCAGGCCCAGCAGCCCGGCCACGACGCGGCTGGGATGGTTGGCCAACAGCGCCCTCCAGGCGACCGCCGCCCGCGCCAGGGCGTCCTGCGCCGCCCAGTGGACGAACGGCAAGTCCTCGGCCGGCCGCCCCTCGTCCTCGAAGCGCTTGAGCACGCTCGACAGGATGAACAGCTGCGACAGCAGGTCCCCCAGCCGTCCGGTCAGCGCGCCCTTGCGCTTCAGCGCGCCGCCCACCGTCGCCATCGACAGGTCCGAAGCCAGGGCCAGCAGGGTCGAGAACCGGGTCGCGGCGCGATAGTAGCGGGCCAGCTGCGGCGCGGCGCCGGCCGGCGCGGCGATCAGCGCGCCGCCCGTCAGGGCGAAGGCGGCCGATCGGGCGAGATTGCGGAACAGGAAGCCGGCATAGCCGAACAGCGCCGCGTCGAAGGCCTTGAGGTCTGCGGCTTGCGTCGTTCGCATCAGGGTCAGGACGTAGGGATGGCAGCGGATCGCGCCCTGGCCGTAGATGATCAGGGTGCGGGTCATGATGTTGGCCCCCTCGACCGTGATGGCGATGGGGATCTGCTGATAGGCGCGGGCCAGGAAGTTGCCGGGGCCCATGCACACGCCCTTACCGCCGACCACGTCCATCGCCTCGTTGACGACGATGCGGGCGCGCTCGGTGACGTGGTACTTGGCGATGGCCGAGACCACCGACGGCTTTTCGCCCTGGTCCAGGGCCGCGGCCGCGAGCTGTCGCACGCTGTCGGCGGCGTAGAGGTGGCCGGCCATCCGGGCCAGCGGCTCCTGCACGCCCTCGAAGGCCCCGATCGGCATGTTGAACTGCCGGCGGATCGCCACATAGGCCCCCACCATGCCGACCGCGAGCTTGGACATGCCGACATTGGACGACGGCAGCGAGATCGCCCGCCCGGCCGCCAGGCACTCCATCAGCATCCGCCAGCCATGGCCGACCTGGGCCTGGCCGCCGATCACCATCTCCATCGGCACGAACACGTCGTCGCCGGTGATCGGGCCGTTCTGGAACACCGCGTTCAGCGGCCAGTGACGGCGGCCGATATTGACGCCCGGATGCTCGCGCGGGATCAGCACGCAGGTGATGCCGGGCTCGGCGCCCAGGCCCAGCAGGCCGTCCGGATCGACGGCGCGGAAGGCCAGGCCGATCACCGTGGCGATCGGGGCCAGCGTGATGTAGCGTTTGCGCCAGCTGATGCGGAAACCCAGGGTCTCGCGGCCCTGCCAGGTCCCACGGCAGACCACGCCCGTGTCGGTGATCGAGGCGGCGTCCGAGCCGGCATAGGGGTTGGTCAAGGCAAAGCACGGGATCTCGTCGCCGCTCGCCAGCCTGGGCAGGTAGTGGTCCTTCTGCGCCTCGGTGCCATAGTGCAGCAGCAGCTCGGCCGGACCCAGCGAGTTGGGCACCATCACCGACACGGCCGCGGCCGAGCAGCGGGTCGACAGCTTCTGCACCACCTGGCTATGGGCGTAAGCCGAGAAGCCGAGACCGCCATAGCGCTTGGGGATGATCATCCCGAGAAAGCCCTTGTCGCGGGCGTAGGCCCAGGCGGCCGGCGGCAGGTCCTGCCAGACGGCGGTGCTTTCCCAGTCGTTCGACAGGTCGCACAGGTGCTCGGTATCGACATCGACGAAGCGCTGCTCTTCGGGGCTCAGCTTCGGCGCCGGGGTGGCCAGCAGCTTCTTCCAGTCGGGCCGGCCGGCGAAGAGTTCGGCGTCCCACCAGACGTTACCGGCCTCGACGGCGGCCTGCTCGGTGGGGCTCATCTTCGGCATGATCGCGCCGAAGGCCTTCATGGCGGGCGCCGACAGTACGGCGGCGCGCAGCGGCCGCAGGCCCAGCAGGACGGTGAAGACCGCGACAACGGCCGCCGCCGCCAGGGCCGGCGTCGCACCCACCAGGCCCAGGGCCCATCCCGCTGCTATCCAGGCCGCCAGGGCCGCGCCCCAGGCCAGGGCCCTGGCCTGCACGAAGGCCAGCAGGAACACCACAGGCGCAAGCGCGCCGATCCAGATCAGCATGGTCGCAATCCCCCGTCCGGCGTCCCTTTCGACGCCGGCTTCCTCGAAGCCATCGGATGAAAAGCGGCGGCCTGGGCCGCCCGTTACTGGGCACTCATTGGGCCCGCGCGCCCGATACTCAGCGCGCGCGTTTCCAGGTCTGGGTCCGGCAAAGCAGCGGCGCGATGCAGCCCTTCACCGCCAGGGTGTCGTCGTCGATCAGGGTCAGGGTCCCGGTTCCGGCTCGGTCCCCGCTGTCGGGGTCGTAGAGCGGCCCGCCCTTCCAGGCCTTGGGACCGCCGGTGAAGTTCTCCAGCACCAGCAGGTTCATCACCCGCCGCGTCCGCAGGGCCGGCTTCTTGTTGTGGATATCGCGCTGGTCGGGATTGGTCCGCAGGGGCGCCGCGTCCAGCACCCGCCCGCACAGCGCCGCGCCGCAGCGCTCGATGGCCACGACCCCGTCGCGGGCCGAGGTGCGCCAGCGACCGACCAAGGCGTCGTCCTGCGCCAGGGCCGGCGAGGCCGAGGCCGCCAGGACGGCCAGTCCGACGAGAAGCCCCGTCGCCGCGCGCCTCATCCGGCGCCTCCCAGATAGGCGTTGCGCACGGTCGGCGGCACTTGTTCGTAGACGCTCGGGCGCGGGATCTTCAGCCGCCGGCGCGCCGCTTCCAGCGGCTCGGCCATCAGCGCCTCGTAGTCCTGCCCCGGCAGCCAGGCCGCGCGGCGGCCGTTGCGCCAGGCCTGCAGCACGGCCCGCCCGCAGGGATAGCCGGTGCGCGCCCGCATGAACTGCACCGCCCCGCCGGCGGCGATCAGGCCAAAGCCCGCGCTCTTGGTCTGCGGCAGCGAGAAGGCCACTACGCAGGCCTCGCCCAGAGCATCGGTCTGGTAGCCGGTCAGCACGTGCCAGATGTCATGCACGTCGCGGATGCGGCGGGCGTACCAGGCGCGGGGATGGGCCGCCTCGATCTCGCTGTCGGCCACCTTGCGGCTCTCGTCGGCTAGGCCGTAGGCCGAGAGGTTGCGCACGTCGATGAAGGCCAGATAGGCCGCGCCGACCGTGCCGGGCGCGAAGCCCGCCAGCCAGTCGCGGTCCTGCAGCCGGTCCGACAGTTCGACCTGGGCATAGGCCTGCTGGCCGCCCTCCGGCGTCTCCAGCAGGCGTTGGTAGCCCCAGTCGATCGAACGGCCCGCCAGCGCGTTCATGATCTCGAACACCTGCCGGGTGTCTTCCTTGTCGGCCACCAGCCGGCCGAAGGCGCGGGCCGCCCGCACGGGCTGCACGCGACGCGGCGCGGTCAGGGACGGCAGCCGCTCATGCCCGGCAACGGGCTGCAACACGGGTGATGACGGCGAAGCTTGCACTTGCGGTTCCCCTTGTCCGGGCTTAAGAATTTCGTCTTATCTACATGAATGTCATTTACATCGATGTCAATTGAAAAGACCGCCACGCGTCGTCGTCGACGCCTGCCCGAGGAGGCGCGACGTGAAGCGCTGACCTCGGCGCGCGCCCTGCTGCTGTCGGGCGGGCCCGACGCGGTGACGCTGTCGGCGGTCGCCGGCGAGATCGGCGTGACCCACGCCAACCTGATCCACCACTTCGGATCGGCGGCTGGATTGCAGTCGGCGCTGATGGCCTCGATGGTCGCCGACTTGACCCAGGCCCTCGACGAGGCGGTCGCCCGCCTGCGCACCGACGAGGGCGCGCCGCTGGAGCTGGTCAATGCGGTGTTCGACGCCTTTTCGACCGGCGGCGCCGGCCGTCTGGCCGCCTGGATAGCGCTGTCCGGAGACCTCTCGCACCTGGAGCCCGTGCGGGCCGCGGTGCAGAATCTGGTCGATGCGATCAGCGACAAGATGGGCGTGCAGGACGCTCAGGCCCGTCAGGGCATGGGGGCGGCGGTGCTGTTCATCGCGCTCAGCGCCTTCGGCGAGGCCCTGATCGGCCCGCCCCTGCGCGACATGCTCGACCAGCCCGACGACGCGGCCCGCCGCGTCGTGGCCAGCCTGCTGCCGCGCTTCCTGATCACCAAGCCGGCGGCGGGAAGCTGACGTCGGGAAGTTGACGTCGCTTCGGCGAGGGTCTCGTCGCGCCCTCGCCGCACGCTAAACGGTCAGGCGGTTCTTACCCGCCCGGGTGCAGGCCCGGCGCTTCCTGGCCGGTGCGGGTGACGTATTCCGTATAGCCGCCGCCGTACTGGTGAACGCCCTCGGGCGTCAGTTCCAGCACGCGGTTGCTCAGGGCCGCCAGGAAGTGGCGGTCGTGCGAGACGAACAGCATCGTGCCCTCGAAGTCCGCCAGGGCCGCGACCAGCATCTCCTTGGTCGCCATGTCCAAGTGGTTGGTGGGCTCGTCGAGCACCAGCAGGTTCGGCGGATCGAACAGCATCTTGGCCATGACCAGACGCGCCTTCTCGCCTCCCGACAACACGCGGCAGGGCTTTTCGACGTCGTCGCCCGAGAAGCCGAAGCAGCCCGCCAGGGTGCGCAAGGCGCCCTGCCCGGCCTGCGGGAACGAGCGCTCCAGGGACTCGAAGATCGTCTCTTCGCCGTCCAGCAGGTCCATCGAGTGCTGGGCGAAATAGCCCATCTTGACGCTGGCGCCGATATTGACCGCGCCCTGGTCGGGCTTGGCGTCGCCGGCCACCAGCTTCAGCAGCGTCGACTTGCCGGTCCCGTTGGCGCCCAGCACGCACCAGCGCTCCTTGCGGCGCACCAGGAAATCCAGGGCCTCGTAGATCGGCTTGCCGCCATAGCCCTTGTGGACGTTGCGCAGGCTGATCACGTCCTCGCCCGAGCGCGGCGGGCTCTGGAACTCGAACTGCACCGCCTGGCGACGGCGCGGGGCTTCCACGCGTTCGATCTTGTCGAGCTTCTTGACCCGGCTCTGCACCTGGGCGGCGTGCGAGGCGCGCGCCTTGAACTTCTCGATGAACTTGATTTCCTTGGCCAGCATGGCCTGCTGGCGCTCGTACTGCGCCTGGCGCTGCGCCTCGCCCAGCGCGCGCTGCTGGTCGTAGAAGTCCAGATCGCCCGAATAGGTGATCAGCTGGCCGCCGTCGATCTCGACCACCTTGCCGATGATGCGGTTCATGAAGGCGCGGTCGTGCGAGGTCATCAGCAGCGCGCCGTCGTAGTTCTTCAGGAACGCTTCGAGCCAGATCAGGCTTTCCAGGTCCAGGTGGTTGGAGGGTTCGTCGAGCAGCATGCCGTCGGGCCGCATCAGCAGGATGCGGGCCAGCGCCACGCGCATCTTCCAGCCGCCGGACAGCATGCCGACGTCGCCGTCCATGCGTTCCTGGCTGAAGCTCAGGCCGGCCAGCACCTCGCGCGCCCGCGCCTCCAGCGCATAGCCGTCGAGCTCCTGGAAGCGCTCCAGCACCTCGCCATAGCGCTCCATGACGGCGTCCAGCTGGTCGGCCTGGTCCGGATCGACCATGGACGCCTCGAGCGCGGCCATTTCGGCGGCCAGCGCGCTGACGGGGCCGACGCCGTCCATCACCGCGGCGACCGCGCTCTGGCCCGACATCTCGCCGACATCCTGGCTGAAATAGCCGATCCGCATGCCGGGATCGATCGCGACCAGCCCATCGTCGGGCTGCTCCTGACCGGTGATCATGCGGAACAGCGTCGTCTTGCCGGCGCCGTTGGGGCCGACGAGGCCGGCCTTTTCACCCTTCTGGATGCCCATCGAGGCTTCGATGAACAGGATCTGGTGGCCGTTCTGCTTGGAGATGTTGTCGAGGCGGATCATGGGGCGGTCTGCTAGCTTGGGTCGGGCGAGAACGCCAGCCCCAGAGCCATATCAATTCCAGGCGCGATGATCGGCCGCTGGCCAACTGCGAGGCGGCGACGCGGATCGGCTCCGCGTCGCCCCTGATCCGTCTAGAACTTCCAGCTCAGCGCCGCGCCCCAGGTCTGGGCCTTGCCGGGGAAGCGGACCACGGTGTTGGCGTTGCTGCTGACGGCGGTCCAGTAGTACTCGTCCGTCAGGTTGCGGCCCCACAGCGAGACCTCCCAGCCGGCTTCCGGCGAGGAGAGGCCCAGGCTCGCGTTCAGCAGGCCATAGCTGTCGATGGCGAACAGCGGATTGCCCTCCAGGTCGGCGCTCGACTTGTCCTGCCAGCGGCCGTTCAGCGCAGCCTGAACTTTCAGGCCATTGCTGAGGTCGTGGTCGAACAGGGCCGTCAGGCCGCCCTGGAACTTCGGGCTGTATAGAAAGGGCCGCCCATCGAAGGTCTGGGCCTGACCGGCGGCGTTGATGCCGGTGTAGCCCTTCACTTCGGTGTGCAGCCAGGTCGCCGAGGCGAGGAAAGTCAAAGACCGCGTGGCGCGCCAGGTGATGTCGCCGTCCAGGCCCCTGGCCTCGCCTTCCGGCACGTTGGCCAGGCGCGACAGGGCCGTATAGATCGGGTCGGCGAAATACACGCTGAGCTGCTTGTCGGTGTAGTCGTAGTAGAAGACGCCGAGGTTGGCCTGCACCCGGCGGTCGAACAGCGCCGCCTTCACGCCCAGCTCGTAGGCGGTCAGCAGTTCCTGCCGCGCCGGGGCGTTCTGGGTCGAGATGTTGGCGGCGTTGATCGGCGTCGCCCCGGCCTTGGCTCCGCGCGAGATCGAGCCGAACACCAAGACGTCGTCCGACGCCTGCCAGTCCAGCGCCACGCGCCAGGCGAAGTTGTCCTCGTCCAGGGTCGACTTCACGAAACCGAAGCTGGCCGTCGCAGGATCGAAGGTGTTGCACGACCCTTGCGTGATCGGCGCCACCAGGCCGTAGACCCCGAAGAACAGCGCCCGGTTCACGACATTTACGTTGGGCAGCATGTTGCCGTTGAAGTCGCGCGAACAGCCCACATAGTCCTGCTTGTCCTGGCTGTAGCGCAGGCCGACGGTCAGCTTCAGCCTATCAGTCAGCTGCCGGTCGGCGTTGGCGAAGAGGCTGGCCGTGTCGGTCTCGATATTGCCGACGTCCTCATAGGTGCGGAACGCCTGGCTCATCTGCAGGGCCGTGTAACCGCCGCTGTTGAACGGCGTCGCCAGCAGGGTCGAGCCGTAATAGCGGATCAGGCCGACATTGGCGTTCTGGCCCAGGATCGTGCGGTTCATGTCGAGGATCTTGTCGTGCGCCACATAGACGCCGACCAGCCACGAGCCCTTTTCGGTCCGCCCCTCCAGCCGCAGTTCCTCGGCCGTGGACTCGATGTCGCCATGCGCCTTCTGCACCAGGATCTCATAGGGCGCGCCGCTCCAGTCGAAGACGGCGTCGCGCTTGAGCTTGTTGTAGCTGGTCAGCGAGATCAGGCTGACGTCGTCCGACAGGTGCCAGGAAAAGCGCAGCTTGGCCGCGTCGAAGCGGTCGTCCTCTTCGGCCGGGTCGCTGATGCCCAGGCCCGTGCCCACGTCGGTTCCGCGCACCGACAGCGGCGCCCAGTCGGCCTCCGTCGACTTGGTCGGCTTGTTGTTGGCGACGTAGGCTGCCAGGCCCGCCGCGTTGAACGGGCTGGCGGCCGTGGCCGGGGTGAAGCCGACGGCCTGGGCGGCCACGGTGTCGGACCGGTTGCGCCAGCCGGCGTAGGAGAAATCGAGATCGACCTTCTCGCTCGGCTGGGCGGCCAGCGACAGTCGCCAGCCCTGGCGATGCACCTCGCCCAGGCGCTCGTCGCGCGAATTGCTCTTCTGCCAGCCCTCGCCGCTATGCTCGGCGCGGAAGGCGACGCGGGCCTGCACCTTGTCGCCCAGCGGCCCGCTGAAATAGCCCTCGAGATTGCGGGTCTCGTAGTTGCCGGCCTCGGCCGTCAGCCCGGCCTCGAACTGGTCGGTCGGCTTGTTGGTCACGAAGTCGACCAGGCCCGCCGTGGTGTTGCGGCCGTAGAGCGTGCCCTGCGGACCCTTCAGCACCTCGACCCGCTCCAGGTCGAACATCGGGCCGGTGTTCATGAACGGATAGGCGTAGGCGACCTCGTCGACATAGGTGCCGACGGTCGAGGTGGCCGACAGGTTGATGGTGTTGAAGCCGATGCCGCGCAGCGTGTAGGTCGGCACGCCCTGGTAGCTCTGGCTGACGGTGAAGCTGGGCGCGACGGTCGACAGGTCCTTGGGGTCGGTGACCCGCAGCTGCTTCAGGGCGTCGCCGCTGAAGGCCTGGATCGGCATGCCGATGTCGTTGGCCGCCTCCTCGCGGCGCTGGGCCGTGACCACGACGGTCTCGATGGCGAAACTGTCCTTGTCGTCCTGGGCGGGCTTGGCCGCCTGGGCCTGCGCCCAGACCGGCGCCGCCATCGTCAGAGCCACCGCGGACACCCCTAGCGTCAGCGCGACACGAAGTCCTCGCATGCGAAACCTCCCTCCGGCCGCGCCTTCATTGGACGCTGGCTCTATCGGAGCGTGCGGTGGGCGGGGGACTCTAACAAGCTATCGGAACTGATAGGGTCATAGACCCAGCACCAGCCGGGCGATGATGTCGCGCTGGATCTCGTTGGAGCCGCCATAGATCGAGGCGGCGCGGTTGTTGAGATAGCGGGCCGTGGTCGTCAGACCTGTCTCGGGACCGACGAAGACCTCGTTCGAGCCCGCCTCGCGCGCCTTCGGCTGGTGCACGGCCGCGTAGCCGCCCAGGGCGTCCAGCGCCAGTTCGTCCTGCCGCTGCAAGGCCTCCGAGCCCTGCGCCTTGAGGATCGACGAGGCCGGCCCCGGATTGGACCCGCTGGCGAAGGCGCTCAGCACCCGCCGCTCGGTGACGTCGATGGCCAGCGCCGCGATCTGCGCTTCCGCCAGCCGCCGGCGGTGATCGAGATCCTGTGGCTCGACCTGCCCGCGCAGGCGCTCCAGCCCAGCCTCCAGCCCGGCCGCATAGCCGCCGCCCCGCTCGAACTCCAGCAGGTGCTTGGCCACCGTCCACCCCTGGTTCTCCTCGCCCAGCCGGTCGGCCCTGGGCGTGCGGACATCGTCGAAGAACACCTGGTTGACCTCGTGCTCGCCGGCCATGGTGATGATCGGATCGACGCAGATCCCCGGCCGGTCCATCTCAACCAGCAGAAAGGTGATCCCCGCCTGCGGCTTGCCCTCGCTACTCGTGCGGACCAGGCAGAACATGTGCGTCGCCCAGTGGGCGTGGGTGGTCCAGATCTTCGAGCCGTTCAGCACATAGTCGTCGCCGTCGGCCACGGCCTTCATCTGCAGCGAGGCCAGGTCCGACCCCGCCCCCGGCTCCGAATAGCCCTGGCACCAGTAGTCCTCGCCCGACAGGATCCGCGGCAGGTAGCGGGCCTTCTGCTCGGGGCTGCCGAACCGCATGATCGCCGGCGCCACCATCCTCAGGCCCATCGGCGCCAGGCCCGGCGCCCCGGCCCGGGCGCATTCGGCGAAGAACACGTGGCGCTGGATCTCGCTCCAGCCTGGCCCGCCGTACTCGACCGGCCAGGTCGGCGCGGCCCAGCCCTGGGCGGCCAGGATCCGTTGCCAGGCCAGGCTGTGGGCCTTGTCGCAGAACACGCTGGTCATCCGCCGCCCGGCCTCGCGCAGCTCGGGACTCAGGTTCGCGTCGATGAAGGCGCGCACCGCGTCGCGGAAGGCCAGGTCCTTAGCCGACAGTTCCAGATCCACGCGCTCACTCCCATCACACGCCCTCGGGGAAACTTGCGAAAGCCTGGCCCGGGTGCGCAAGCTATCGGAACCGATAGGGAAAGAGCGCCCGCATGACGGCGACCACGGCCCAGTCCTTGGGGGGAAGCGACGAACGCCTGGCGCGGGTCATGGACCTGGCGGTGCGCGTCCGCGACCTCGGCGCCGAGATCGGACTGCCCTACATCGCCGCCAGCGCCGACATCTCGAGCCCCGAGCCGATGCTCGGGCCAGATGGCCTGCCGCTTGCCGAGACCACCTTCGAGTGGCTGGACGCGGGCCTGCGCTACTGGCGCGACCGCTCGTTCGCCCTGCGGGCCCCGTTCATCCTGGCCGCCCGCTACGCCGCCGATCCGTTCTTCTATCACGAAGGCCGCTTTTCTAGCTGGCGCCCCCTGCCCCGGCTGGAAGCCATCGCGGTTCGCGAGGCGGCCGAGGACTTCGGCGTCGCCGCCGCCATCATCGCACCCGCCTACCTGACCGGCGGGGTGATCGGGGCCGTCGTCTGGGCCTCGGCCAAGCCCGTTCCCGACCTGCCGGCGCTCTACGAGGCCCGCGCCGACCAGCTGCATGGCGCGGCCCTGCGGCTGGTGTCGGCCTATCGCGACGGCGTCGGCGACGACGCGCCGCTGGCCCGGCTGACCAAGCGCGAGATCCAGTGCCTGAAGTGGGCCGCGGCCGGCAAGACCGACGCCGACATCGGCCAGATCATCGGCATCTCCGGACCCACCGTCCGCTTCCACGTCCAGAACGCGGCCCTGAAGCTGCGCGTCGCCGGCCGGGCGCAGGCCATCCACCGCGCCACGGGCCTGGGCTACCTGGGCTCGGCCGCATAACGCCGTCGCGCGGAAACGCCTGCTCCGACACGTTTTGTCACGAACGCGATGCAAAGCCGCAAGGCGCTCTCTCCACTCTGACACACGTTCAGAGGCGCCTGTCGAACGAGGGATCGGTCGGCGCCGTTCGGGAGAAGACCATGAACAAGACCCGTCATCGCCTGCTGGCGCTTACCGTGATCAGCGGCTTCGCGATCGCCGGCGTCGCAGCCGCGGAAACGGTGAAACTGCCCGCCAAGCAGACGGCGCTCGGCGTCGAGCACTTCCACGCCAAGGCCCAGGTGCTGGATGATCCGCTCGACATCGAGACCGTCGTCAGCACCGAGCGCGGCTTCCAGACCGGCAAGGGCGTGTTCCGCTCGCCCTCCAACGACAACCACCTGCGCGCCGTCGTCGATAAGCGCACGGGCTCGACCCGCTTCGAGGTGCGCCAGACCCTGACCTACCAGGGCTCGATGCGCGGCTATGGCGAAGGGGCCGTGGCCTACCAGACCAGCGCCTTCCCGGTGCAGGCTCAGGTGACCAAGATCCGCGACAACGCCGGCCAGTGCTTCCTGTTCGAGGCGCCCGAGCTCTGCCGCGAGGAGTTGGCCTTCACCGTCAGCGAGACCGAGCTGCGCAAGCTGGCCGCCGCGCCGTCGGCCTGGGGCTTCAAGTTCAAGTCCGACAAGGGCTACGAGCACCGCACGGCCATCACCCCGGCCGAAATCGCCGGCCTGCTGAAGGCCGTCGACGGCTACCGCGCCACCCTGCCCGCCCTTCAGGCGAAAGCCGACACCGCCGCTGGCGGCTGAGTTCAGTATCCGGAGCTTCTTAAGTCCATGAAAGTCGTTGCGTTCCTCGGCCTGGCCGCGTGCCTGGCCGCCTCGCCCGCCGTCGCCGGTCCCGCCGGCCACGGCCTCACCCACACCGAAGCCGTCGCCAAGCAGAACCTCGCCAAGCGCACGGTGAAGATCCAGACCCCCTGCGCCCAGTCGGCCGCCACCGCCGTCGCCAGCCGCCAGGGCGTGTCCAAGGCCAAGCCGCAGGACGGCCTGGTCCACGTGGTGTTCAACAGCGCCGCCGACGCCGCCGCCCACGAAGGCGCGGTGCGGGCCGCCGTTTCCGAAGCCTGCCGCGCGGCGTAAGCCAGCGGTCCAAAGACGGCCGCCCCGGCGGCCTGCCCTCGCGCGAGTTCCTCTTCCCCCGAAGTGCGCGCGAGGGCGCCTTACTTTTCAGCGAGCGACGAAAGTCGGCCGACCCCTGGTGGAAACCGGCGAAGAAACGCCCCTTTCGGCCTTGTTCACGGCGCCGTCGTTCCTAGATAGCCCGGACGCATGGAATCCTCAGGCCACGGAATGATCGCCCTGCAGCGCGAGATCGCTGCCGCCCCCGTCGCGCCGGTCGTCCTGATCGTCGAGGACGATCCGGCCCTGCGCACGCTCCTGATGCGCCTGCTGCGCGAGGAGGGCTTCCAGCCGCTCAGCGCCGCCCACGGGGCCGAGATGGCCCGGGTGCTGGAGACCAACAGCGTCGACATCATCCTGCTCGACGTCATGCTGCCCGGCAGCAACGGCTTTGACCTGTGCCGCAGCGTGCGCCGCGAGAGCGACGTGCCGATCGTCATGCTCAGCGCCCGCGACGACGAGACCGACCGCCTGATCGGCCTGGAGCTCGGCGCCGACGACTATATCGGCAAGCCTTTCAGCCAGAAGGAGCTGATCGCCCGCATCCGGGCCATCCTGCGCCGGGCGCAGGGCAACACCCAGTCCAGCCAGCCGCGCGGCCACCAGCAGATGGTCTTCGCCGGCTGGCAGCTCGATCCGGGCCGTCGCGAGCTCTTGTCGCCCGACGGCGCCTTCGTCGATCTGTCGGGGGCCGAGTTCGACCTGCTGCTGGCCTTCCTGTCGTCGCCCCAGCGGGTGATCGGCCGCGAGCGCCTGCTGGAGATGTCGCGCGCCCGCATCTCCGACGCCTCGGACCGCAGCATCGACGTGCTGGTCAGCCGTCTTCGTCGCAAACTGGCCGTCAGCGGCCAGGCCGAGGCCCTGCTGCGCACCGTGCGCGGCGTCGGCTACATCTTCACCGCGGCGGTGGAGCGTCGATGAAGCCCTTGCGGCTGTGGCCGCAGCGTCTGGTCGGCCAGGTCACCCTGGTCCTGATGCTGGCCGTGGCCCTGGAGTTCGTCGGCAGCTCGATCCTGTTCGAGAACAGCCGCCTCTATCCCAATCGCGACAACCAGGTCCGCCGCGCCGCCGAGCAACTGGTCACCGCCGAGGCCATCCTCGAAACCCGTCCCGAGCACGAGCGGGCCGCTCGCGCCGCCGGCCTGTCGGCCCGTCCCAACGAGATCGGCTGGACCGCCCTGCCGAGCCTGGTCGATCGCGAGCGCGCCGCCGAGCGCAAGCTGAAGGACCAGTTCCGCGACGCCGAGCCCAGCCTCGTTCGGCGCGAGCTGCGGATGAACACCGAGACCGACCACGCCCTGCCCCGCGACACCCACCTGAAGGTGGCGCTGAAGATGCGCGACGGCTCGTGGGTGTGGATGAAGACCAAGATCCGCGCCGCCCCCTGGGCCGTGGTGCTCAGCAGCTTCGGCTCGGCCTTCATTCTGGGCCTGGGCGTCATCGCCGCCGCCGCCCTGGTGCTGCGCAACCTCAGCCGGCCGCTTCGAGCGCTGGCCGAGGCCGCCGACAAGGTCGGCCAGGGCGAGCGGATGCGCGTGGCCGAGACCGGGGCCGGCGACCTGAAGCTCGTCGCCAAGGCCTTCAACGCCATGCAGGACCGCATCGCCGGCCTGCTGCAGACCCGCACCGAGGCCCTGGCCGCCGTCGGCCACGACCTGCGCACGCCGCTGGCCCGGCTCAGCCTGCGCGCCGGCTTCGTCCAGGACGCCGCCGCCCGCGAAGCCCTGGAGGCCGACGTCGCCGAGATGACGGCCATGCTCGACTCGCTGCTGGCCTATCTCGGCGGCCAGGAGGATCCCGAGCCGCCGCGCCGCACCGACATCGCCGCCATCGCCATGACCCTGGTCGACGACGCCACCGACTCCGAGCGCGAGGCGGCCTACGACGGCCCCGAGCACCTGCCGGTCCACGCCCGTCCGCTGTCGCTGAAGCGGGCGATCAGCAACCTGGTCGAGAACGCCCTGCACTACGGCGGCGAGGCCCGCCTGAGCCTGGTCCGCGACGGCCGGCTGGTGATCCTGGCGGTCGAGGACAGCGGCCCCGGCATCCCCGAGGAAGAACTGGCCCACGTCCTGGAGCCCTTCCACCGCCTCGACAGCGCCCGCGCCCGCAACACGGCGGGCCTGGGCCTTGGCCTGACCATCGTCCAGCAGATCCTCAAGCGCGAAGGCGGCGAACTGGTGCTGAAGAACCGCCCCGAGGGCGGGTTGCGGGCCGAGGTGCGGCTGCCGGCCCTTTAGGAAACCTCTCCCATAGGGAGAGGGAGGGGCCCACGCGAAGCGTGGGAGGGTGAGGGGTTACACCGCCGGCGGTCCCACCCCGACCCTTTCTCCCGTAAAATCCCCGCGAAAGCGGGGACCCAGGCTTTTTCTGCCACCCACCGCGCTCGACGATAAAACACCTGGGTCCCCGCTTTCGCGGGGATTTTACGGAGTTGGGGCGGCCTTACGCACACTGCTCACACGGCGTAATTGGAAAAGAATCCAACCAACTCAACGCCCTGCAACTTTATAACCCCAACTTATCCCCACCCACTCCAGCCCCCCCATAATCAAAGCCATCCCAGCCATGGGGAGGGCTCTTGGTACCGGCCCGAGTTAGCGGCTGAGATCGCATCGAGCGGGGCCGCTTGTTGCGTCATGGGAAGGGCGGGTTTGCAGGATCGCTCAGAAGGCGTGATTGGGCCGCCAGCCGTTCCGTGACGAGACAAGCGGGTCGACAGGGTCGGGATCGTTTCAAACCGGCCTAACAGGATCAGCCGAGGCGCCGCCGGATCACCGCGGGGCTATTGGTCCTGCCCGTCCGAGGGACAACCGGGTCCAGGGTTGAAAAAGCACCCGCGCCCCCGGTCCTTCGAGCCTACGATGTGGCGGAGCGGTCAGACGAAGCCGAAACGCTAAACCACATCACGGTCTCCGGGCTCCGCCCGGCCGCTCCGCGCCTCCCCGCCAACTTTCGTGGATCGCCACGGGAGATCGAGAAGCCGTGCCCAAAACCCCCTCAGTCGCTCCGCGACAGCTCCCCCAGAGGGGGAGCATCTGCGGCGTAGATCCTCCCCCTCTGGGGGAGGTGGCCCGAAGGGGCGGAGGGGGTCTTCGCAGGCGCCTCAGACACCCTTTGACACAAACCCGCTGCATCGCAGCAAAGGCCGCCCCCCAACTTCCTCCCTAGCGTGGCGGTCCAGCCGCGCCGCGCCGCGACGTCCGTTTCCCCCTTTCCCCGGACGTCGCGGCCATCGCACGGAGGTTCCCTTGGAACAGTTTCTCGAACGCGCCGCCCTCTTCCGCGGCCAGGTCTTTCCCGCCCAGAGCGCCCTCTACGAGCGCCTGGCCAGCCACGGCCAGAGCCCCAAGGCCCTGATGATCTCCTGCGCCGACAGCCGCGTCGTGCCCGAGCTGATCACACAGGCCGCGCCCGGCGATCTCTTCGTCTGCCGCAACGCCGGCAACATCGTGCCGCCGTTCAGCCAGGCCAACGGCGGGGTCTCCTCGGCCGTCGAATACGCCGTCGTGGCGCTGGGCGTGCGCGACATCGTCGTCTGCGGCCACTCCGACTGCGGGGCCATGAAGGCCTTCTCGCATCCGGAAGCCCTGGAAAAGATGCCCAACGTCGCCGCCTGGCTGCGCCACGCCCACGCCGCCCACAGCGTGGTCTGCAACGCCTATCACGGCCTGGGCGACCATGAGCGCACCCGCGCTCTGTCGCTCGAGAACGTCGTCGTCCAGATCAACCACCTGCGCACCCACCCCTCGGTCGCCTCGGGCCTGGCCAAGGGCGAGCTGACCCTGCACGGCTGGTTCTTCGAGATCGAGACCGGCCAGATCCAGGCCTACAACGGCGACACCGGCCAGTTCGAACAGGTCTTCGAAGGCGCGCCCCTCCCCGTCGCCCAGCGCCCGAGCCGTCGCATGGTCGCCGCCGATCACCTGGGCATCGCCGCCGAATGACCCGCCCCGCCGTTTCCTCCCCCAACGGTGGCAAGCCCGGTCTGACGGCGTTCCTGTCGCGTGACCTGACCGCCTCGATCGTCGTCTTCCTGGTGGCGATGCCCCTCTGCATGGGCATCGCCGTCGCCTCCGGCGTGCCGGCCGAGCGCGGCCTGATCACCGGCATCATCGGCGGCATCGTCGTCGGCGCCCTGGCCGGCTCGCCCCTGCAGGTCAGCGGCCCGGCCGCTGGCCTGGCCGTCATCGTCTTCGAGATCGTCGCCAAGCACGGCCTGTCGACCCTCGGGCCGATCCTCGTGCTGGCCGGCCTCGTCCAGCTGATCGCCGGCGCCCTGCGCCTGGGTCAATGGTTCCGCGCCATCTCGCCGGCCGTCGTCCACGGCATGCTGGCCGGCATCGGCGTGCTGATCGTCGCGGGCCAGCTGCACGTGCTGTTCGGCGACAAGCCGAAAGCCAACGGCCTCGACAACCTGATGGCCATCCCGGCGGCCCTCGGCGGCCTGTCGGCCTCGACCTTCGGCGGCGCGGAAGCGGCGCTGCTGGTCGGCGTCGTCACCATCGGCTCGATCCTGCTGTGGGAAAAGATCCGCCCGGCAAAGCTGAAGCTGGTCCCCGGCGCCCTGCTGGGCGTGCTGGCCGGCACCTTCGTGGCCATGGGCTTTGGCCTCGACGTCCAGAAGATCGCCGTGCCGGAATCGATCGGCGCCGCCATCGCGATCCCGGGCCTTGGCGACTTCGCCAAGCTGATGGACCCGATGATCGTGCTGACCGCCGTGGCGGTGGCCTTCATCGCCTCGGCCGAGACCCTGCTGTCGGCGGCCGCCGTCGACCGCATGCACGATGGCCCTCGCACCAAGTACAACAAGGAGCTGTTCGCCCAGGGCGTCGGCAACATGATGTGCGGCGCGGTCGGCGCCCTGCCGATGACCGGCGTGATCGTGCGCAGCTCGGCCAACGTCCAGGCCGGCGCGGTCACCCGCCTGTCGGCGATCATGCACGGCGTCTGGATCCTGGCCTTCGTGGCCCTGCTGCCCTTCGTCCTGCGCCAGGTGCCCAGCGCCGCCCTCGCCGGCGTGCTGGTGGTCACCGGCTGGAAGCTGGTCAGCCTCGACCACGTGCGCCACCTGTTCGCCCGCTACGGCCTGCTGCCAGCGCTGATCTGGGCCGCGACCTTCATCATGGTCGTCGCCACCGATCTGCTCACCGGCGTCCTGGTCGGCCTGGCCCTGACCATCGTCGAGCTGCTGCCGAACCTGAAGAAGATGCGCCTGCGCATCGACCAGCGCGACGTCGGCGAACAGGAGCAGGAAATCCGCCTCGAGGGCGCGGCGACCTTCGTGCAGCTGCCGAAGATCACCAAGGCCCTGGACGCGGCTCCGGACGGCGGCGTCGTCCGCCTCGACACCAGCGCCCTGACCGTGCTCGACCACACCGCCACCGAGGTGCTCAGCGAGTGGGTCAAGAGCAAGGAGCGCACGGGATCGAAGGTCGAGCTGCCGCCCGCCTGCGTGTTCGGCGCCCGCCTGCGTCCCGCCGGCGCCCACTGACCCTGCCCCGCCCCCGGGGACGGCCGCCCGCCGTCCCCGGGGTTCTTTTCGATGCGAGACCCTAGAGATCCACCGATGAACAAGGCCCAGGAACGCGCCGCCGACGTGACGGCCCAGGTGCTTTGCGCCTATCTGAACAACAACGTCGTCTCGACCGACGACCTGCCCGACCTCGCCGCCCGCACCTATGCGGCGCTGGAGGCGGTGTTCTCGACGCCGGCCGCGCCGGTCGAGCGGCCCAGTCCCGACGAGATCGCCGCCAGCGTCAGCGACGACGCCATTATCAGCTTCGAGAACGGCCGCCGCTACCGCTCGCTCAAGCGCCACCTCAACAGCCTGGGCCTGACCGAGCAGGAGTATCGCGCCAAGTGGGGCCTGCCCGACGACTACCCGCTGGTCGCCGCCAGCTTCTCGGACCTGCGCTCCACCGCCGCCCGCGCCAGTCGGTTCGGCACGCGGGGCTGAAACGAAGAAGGCCCGCCGTGCTGGCGGGCCTTTTGTGCGTCTACCAGGCGCCGGTGTTGGGCATCGAGGCCCAGGGCTCGGCGGGCGGCAGGCTGCCGTCCTGCAGCAGCTCCACCGAGATGCCGTCGGGCGAGCGGACGAAGGCCATGTGGCCGTCGCGCGGCGGGCGGTTGATGACCACGCCCAGATCGGCCAGGCGCTGACAGGTCTCGTAGATGTCGTCGACCCGATAGGCCAGGTGACCGAAGTTGCGGCCGCCCTGGTAGTCCTCCGTGTCCCAGTTGAAGGTCAGCTCGACCAGCGGCGCCTTGCGCTCCTTGGCCAGCTCGATGTCCTCGGGCGCTGCGAGAAACACCAGGGTGAACCGGCCCTTCTCGTTCTCCATCCGGTACATCTCCTGGAGGCCCAGGCCCTCGCAGTAGAACCGCAGCGAGGCGTCGAGATCCTTCACGCGGACCATGGTGTGCAGATAGCGCAAGGGAGCCTCCCAGGTGTTCGAAGCAGTCGCCGCCGATATAGCCGATCGATCAAGCCGTCGCGACCTTGCCGCGCGTCTGGCGACGCCAGAGGGCCGCATACTCGCCGTCGGCCGCCAGCAGGTCGGCGTGCGGACCGCGCTCGACCACCTTGCCCCGGCGCAGGACGATGATCTCGTCGGCGTCGGCGATGGTCGACAGCCGGTGGGCGACGACCAGGGTCGTTCGCCCTTCCCGGGCCTTGCGCAGCGTCGCCTGGATCGCCGCCTCGGTGCGGCTGTCCAGCGCGCTGGTGGCCTCGTCGAGGATCAGCACCCGCGGATCGGCCAGCAGGGCCCGGGCGATGCCTACCCGCTGGCGCTCGCCGCCCGACAGCTTCAGGCCCCGCTCGCCGACCTTGGTGTCCATGCCTTCCGGCAGATTGCCGATGAAGTCGCCCAGCTCCGCCGACCGTGCGGCGCCCCAGACCTCTTCCTCGGTCGCGTCGGGGCGCCCGAAGGCGATGTTGGCGGCGATCGTGTCGTTGAACAGAGCCACGTCCTGCGGCACCAGCGCCACGGCCCGCCGCAACGAGACCTGGGTCAGGGCCTTCAGGTCATGGCCGTCCAGCGTCACCCGGCCGGCCTGCGGATCGATCATCCGCAGGGCCAGGCGCACCAGCGTCGTCTTGCCGGCTCCAGACGGGCCGACGATGGCGACGGTCTGGCCGGGCTTGGCGACGAAGCCGACGTCCGTCAGCCCGTCCGATCGCGCGCCGTGACGGAACGAGACGCCCTCGAAGGCCACGGCCCCGCCCCGGCGGTCGCCGGTCGGCGGCAGGTCGATGGCGTCCGCCGCGTCGGCGACGTCGGCGCCCTGGCGGCGCAGGTCCATCATCGACTCCATGTCGATGAACGACTGGCGGATCTCGCGATAGGCGAAGCCGAGGAAGTTCAGCGGCTGGTACAGGTTCACGAGGATCAGCACGACGGCGGTGATGTCGCCCGGACCGATGCGGCCGGCGGCGGCTTCCGAGCCGGCCAGCACGGCCATGACCGCCAGGCCCAGGCTCATGACCAGCGACTGGACCACGTTCAGCAGCGACAGCGAGTTGGTCGCCTTGATCTGGGCCGCGCCGTAGGTCTTCAAGGCCTGCTCATAGGCAGCGACCGCCCGGTCCTCGGCCCCGAAGGTCTTGACCGTCTCGTAGTTCAGCAAGGCGTCGACGGCCCGGCTGGCCGCCTCGGCGTCGGCTTCGTTGAGCACGCGGCGATGGCCGATCCGCCAGTTGGAGATCGAGAAGGTCAGGACGCCGTAGATCACGACCGTGACGATAGCCGTCGCCGCGAACCGCCAGTCATAGGCCCGCGCCAGCACGGCGGCGGCCAGGACCAGCTCGACCAGGGTCGGGGCGATGTTGAAGACGAGGCCCCGGATCAGGAAATCCATGGCCCGCGCGCCGCGGTCGATGGTCCGCGACAAGGCGCCGGTCCGCTTGGTCTGGTGGAAGTCGATCGACAGCGACAGGGCGTGGGCGAAGGTCTCGGTCGCCGCGCGGTTCTGGGCCGCCTGGGCGACGGGCGTGAACACCGCGTCGCGGGCCTGCGGCGCGGCGGCGGCGATGAACCGCACGCCGGCCCAGCCCAGGGCCAGGGCGCCGAACGACAGGGTCACCTGGGTGGCCGCGCCCTGCCCGGCCGTCAGCCGGTTGACCGCCGCGCCCAGCAGCAGCGGTGCGGCGACGCCCAGCGCCTTGCCGGCGAAGGTCAGGACCAGGGCCGCCGTCAGCCGCCAACTCAGGCCCGGCGCCTTCGAGCGCAGGACGAGGCGCAGCAGCTCCGCCAGCGCCTCCCAGCCGGAGACCGGGCGTGAGGCTTCCGGCGCGGTGCGGGCCTGATCACGACCGGCCGAAGAAAAGCCCCTCACGAGCCGGTTCCCGGCGTGAACAGCATGGTGGTCTGGATCCCGCCGCCGGGGGTCATCCAGTCGGCGCGCCAGCCGCTTTCGAAGCGCTCGGCATGCAGAGGGCCGCCGGTCAGCCGTCCGGGCGGAGACACGTCCAGGCGGACGAGGTTCTCGCCGCCCTCGCCGGCTACCTGCACGGTGTGCGAACCGGGCCCCAGCGGCTGGGTCAGGGACAGGCTGAAGCGTCCCTGGGCGTCGACCTTGCCCTCGGCCTGGGTGGCGCGATCGACGCGGACGCCGAAGCCGGCGCCGGGCCGGCCAACGCCGGAAATCACCGCCCCTCCCTCGCGGTCGAAGTCGATGGCCAGAATGCGCGGCGAATCGGACGGTCCCGACAGCGGCTCGGTGCCGCCGCCGGCCCGCAGCAGGGCGACAGCGCCCTCGGGAGCGACGAAGAGATAGCCTTCGGCCTGGACGGTGCGACCCTCGCGGGTCATCGACAGGCCGAAGAGGCGGGGCTCGGCCGCGCCGGGCAGGATCGCGCGCCAGAGACCGCCGGCGTCCGCCTCGGTGCTGACGGCCTGGCCGGTGGGCGAGCCCAGGCGCACGGAGGCCCCGGGAGCCGCGGATCCAGACACGGCCACGCCGCCGCCCTCGACCGCTGCGGTCACGACCTTAGGCGGCGCCAGATAGGCCGCTTCCGGGTCGCGGGCCGGCTGGGCGGCCGGCGTTTCCCGGCCCCAGTTGCGCCGCCCCGCGTCGTCGCAGCCCGCCAGGGTCGCGACGAGCGCCATGGACGCTGCGAACGCCAGGGGCCACGGCTTGAAAGCGGCCTTGCGAATCCCGATCATGCGCCTTCCAAGTCTGGCGTCGGCCTGCGGCCGAGCCTGAAACACCATGGCGCGCCCTTCCCGCTGGGAGCCGCGCCTTTTCTTTTGTTGGAGTGGACGACGATGCCCGACCTGTCTAGCGCCCTGGGATCGGTCTGCGTCTACTGCGGCTCATCGAACACGGCCGACCCGGCCTATCTGCAGGCGGCCTACGACATCGGCGGCGACTTCGCCCGGTCGGGGATCAAGCTCGTCTACGGTGGCGGCGGCGTTGGCCTGATGGGCGCGGCCGCGCGCGGCGCGCACGACGCCGGCGGCAAGGTGCTGGGCATCATCCCCGAGTTCCTGCGCGGCCGCGAACAGCCTTTCGATGACGTCGAGACGGTGATCGTCACCTCGATGCACGAGCGCAAGATGCTGATGTTCGAGCGTTCGGACGCCTTCGTCGTGTTGCCTGGCGGCATCGGCACGCTCGAGGAGATCATCGAGCTGCTGTCCTGGCGACGCCTCGACCTGCACCGCAAGCCGATCGTGTTCCACAATCCCGACGGCTTCTGGGATCCGCTGTTCGCCCTGCTCCACCACACGATCGAGCGTGGACTGACGCCGCCGGCGCTGGCCAACGCCTGGGTCTCGGTCACGGAGGCTTCAGAAGTGACGCGGGCCGTGCTGGCTTGGGGTCTGGACGTCGATCGCGACCACGAGATCGACGTTCGCCGATTGACTTAGTTTTCAATCACAACGAACAATGTGATCAGCGTCCACCTAGAAATAGGACGTGGGGATAGGAGATGTCCATGCGTATGCTTCTGCTCGGCGGTTTCGCCGCGATTTCGCTCGTCGGCGCGGCCCAGGCCGCGACTTCCGAAGGCGCCATGCTCGTGCTCAAGGCGCCGCCGGCCAAGGCCGAACTCATTCATGACGGCGCGATCTGGCGCTGCACCGGCACCGTCTGCAAGGCGCCGACGGTCAAGGCCCTTCCGGCCGGCCGCAGCTGCCGCAAGATCGTGGCCGAGCTCGGGGCCGTGTCGGCCTTCACGTGGCGCGGCGATGCGCTCGACGCCGCCGGCATCGAGGAATGCAACGCGGCCGCCAAGCCGTAAGCCCTCCCCGACTAAAGCGTCGGATTTCACGCCATCCCGGACCGACCGGGATGGCGTTTTTCTTTGGTGAGAGGCGCTGAGGCGCTACTTCCTGTCCGAAGTCTTGGACGGCCGCTGCGGCGGCTTGGAGTTTCCGGGGCGAGGCCCAACCAGCAGTCCGCCCATCAGGGCGAAGGACAGCATGGCGTGGTTCATCTTCGTCACGTTCATGGCGGCGTCTCCTTGACCAGCCCGGAGCGGTTCAGGAGGGCTTCCTGAAAACGCTCCACTTGTTACGGGACCGGTCGAAAGACCGGCCCAGCCAGAAAGAGACGCGCGCGGCTTACAGGGACTCGCACCCTCCTAGTCGTCAGCGCGTCATGGGCGAAGATGCGCTCAAGCTCGCCCATGACAAGCAAAATATTCCGGGTTCGGACGATGTCCGCATGCTGAAAATGATCACCGGCGGGTCAGGTCAGTCGCCGCGAATATTATCAGTCAACGAACGAATTAGTGAAGCGTGGCGCCATCCCGGTCCATCAGCTCATGGGTGACGGCTTCGCTCACGGCGTCGGGTTTGCCGGCGGCGGCGATGATGTTGGCCGCGGCCCGCAGCATGACCGGCTCGATCCGATCGGCCTCGCAGCCGACCAGTTCGGCGGCCAGTTCCGGCAGGTCGGCGCACAGGCGCAGCTGGCCCGCGATCCGTTGCAGGGCGTAGTTTTCCTCGAGGCCCGGGTCGTTGGCGACCACGCCGACCAGCAGCGACAGGGCGGTTTCCAGCTTGTCGGCGCGCGCCTTGGCCTCGCGGGCCTGGTCGAGCAGAAGGCGGGCGCTGGAATCCATGGCCTCCAGGGTGTCGGCCAGTTTTTCCGGGGAGAGACCTTGGAGGGCTTCGGGGCGGAGCATCACATTCACCGTGCAGTCGATCGGGTGTTCTGCTGCGTTGAACGGTCGCACCCCGCCCGACGGGGCGGTGAAAATCGCGCTTCCAGAAAAAAGGCCGCCCGCGTCGGCGTGACGCAGGCGGCCTCCCTGGAAAAACGGCGTCGTTCCGTGGGCGGCGCCGTTTCTTAGGTGGTGTTAGGCCGCGGCGCCGAACGAGAGTCCTTCGTAGCGGCGCAGGTGGTGATCGACCGAGCCGAACAGACCCTCGATGATCGTGCCGCGCTTGAAGTAGTGACCGATGGCCAACTCGTCGGTCATGCCCATGCCGCCGTGGATCTGGATGGCGTTCTGGCCGACGAACTTGAGGGCCCGACCGATGCGCACCTTGGCGGCCGAGACGGCCTTGGCGCGCTCGGCGTCGCTTTCGTCGAGCTTGATGGTGGACATGTAGGTCATCGACACCGACTGCTCGAGCTCGATGAACATGTCGACCATGCGGTGCTGCAGCACCTGGAAGTCGGCGATGGCGCGGCCGAACTGCTTGCGTTGCTTGGCGTAGTCCAAGGTGCCCTCGTGCAGCTTGCGCAGCACGCCCACGCCTTCGGCCAGGCTGGCGGCGGTGGCCTCGTCGATGACCTTCTCGACCAGCGGCAGGCCCGCGTCTTCTTCGCCGATCAGGGCGTCGGCCGGGATCGAGACGTTCTCGAAATAGACCTCCGAGGCGCGGCCGCCATCGACGGTGGGATAGTCGCGGGTAACGACGCCCGGCAGGCTCTTGTCGATCAGGAACACCGACACGCCCGAGGCCTCGCGCTGGCTTCCGCCGGTGCGGGCGGTGACGACCAGATGCGAAGCGAACGGCGCGCCGACCACCACGGCCTTGTGGCCGTTCAGGATCCAGCCCGAACCGTCCTTCTTGGCGGTCGTCTTCAGGTCGCTCCAGGTGTAGCGGCCCTGGGGTTCGGCATAGGCGAAGGCGATGGTCGTGGTTCCGGCGACGATGCCCTCAATGACCGAAGCAGCGCCGGCGTAGCCCGAGTGCTTCATGAAGCCGCCGCCGATGACGACCGTGCCGAGATAGGGCTCGATGACCAGCGCTTTGCCGAACTCCTCCATGATGATCATGTTGTCGATCGCGCCGCCCCCCAGGCCGCCCAACTCCTCGCTGAACGAAGCGCCCAAGATGCCGAGCTCCTCGGCGAAGGCCTGCCAGTAGTCGGCGCGCCAGCCGCTTTCCGAGGCCACGATCTTACGGCGGGTCTCGAAGTCGTACTTGTCCTGCAGGAAGCTCGCGACCGTGTCGCGGACCATCGACTGCTCTTCGGTGAAGTTGAAGTCCATCCCTGAAGTCCCTTGTTCTCAAAGCTCCGAGGCCGCGTTCCGCCGGGCCTGCCAGGAGCGTCGTTGATTGGATTGCGAAGCCCTCCCCGCTTCCGGGGAGGGAGAAGACGTCAGAGCCCGAGCACCATCTTGGCGATGATGTTGCGCTGGATCTCGTTGGAGCCGCCGTAGATCGAGGTCTTGCGGACGTTGAAATAGGTCGGCGCGGCGCGGTGGGCGAAGTCGGGGCCGATGGGGTGGGCGTTGTCGCCGTCCTTCGGGAAGCCGCGGAAATAGGGCGCGCCGTAGTGACCCGCCGCCTCCAGGGCCAGTTCGGTGATCCGTTGTTGGATCTCGGTGCCCTTGATCTTCAGCACGCTGGATTCGGGACCGGGGCCCTTGCCGGCGGCCTCGCCCGCCAGGGTGCGCAGTTCGGTGTATTCCAGCGCCGTCAGGTCGATCTCCAGCTCGGCGATCTTGCGCTTGAACATCGGGTCCTTGATCAGCGCGTCGCCGTCGTCCGACAGCTCGGTCGAGGCGATGGCGCGGATGCGTTCGATGCCGCGCTTGGAACGGGCGACACCGGCGATGCCGGAGCGCTCGTGGGCCAGCAGGAACTTGGCGCAGGTCCAGCCCTTGTTCTCGTCGAAGATCCGGTTTTCGACCGGCACCTTGACGTTCTCGAGCCAGACCTCGTTGACCTCGTGCTCGCCGCCCAGTGTGATGATCGGGCGCACAGTCACGCCCGGCGACTTCATGTCGATCAGCAGGAACGAGATGCCTTCCTGGATCTTGGCGTTCGGGTCGGTGCGGACCAGGCAGAAGATCCAGTCACCGTGCTGGGCCAGGGTGGTCCAGGTCTTCTGGCCGTTGACCAGGTAGTATTCCTTGCCGTCATCGCCGGTGAAGCGTTCGGCCTTGGTCTTCAGGCTGGCGAGGTCGGAACCGGCGCCCGGTTCGCTGTAGCCCTGGGCCCACCAGATCTCGCCCGACAGGGTCGGCGGCAGGAAGCGTTCCTTCTGCTCGGGCGTGGCGAAGGTGTAGATCACCGGCCCGACCATGTTGATGCCGAAGGGCAGGATCGGCACGCAGTCGGCGCGGGCGGTCTCTTCCGACCAGATGTAGCGCTGAACCGAGGTCCAGCCTGGGCCGCCGTACTTCTGCGGCCAGGCCGGGGCGACCCAGCCCTTCTTGGCGAGCGTGCGGTGCCAGGAGAGGAAGTCCTCCTTGGACATCTCCTCGCCCTCCTCCTGCCGCTCGCGCAGGCCCTCGGGGTAGTTCTGGGCGATGAAGGCGCGAACCTCGTCGCGGAAGGCCAAGTCTTCAGGCGAAAAGTCGAGGTTCATGGCAGGCTCCCGAACATGGCCGACTGGGGCGGCCTTCTCTGTTGTCTCGGGGCGATGATAGGAGCCAAACGAGCGTTTGGAAAGATGACGCTTGGGTCAACGTAAACGGCGTTCACCCAAGCTTCGGGAAGTACGTCAGCGAACCTCGCAGGCCAGGCGCACGAGCGCCACGGCAGATGCGCCGCCGACGCCTTCCTCGCCCTCGATCTCCAGCGACAGCAGCGGCGACTTGCCCAGCTTCTCCAGCAGGCGAGCGTGGCCGGGACCGGCGACATGAGCGGCGACGGCGTGGGCGATCAGGTCGGGATCGATGGCATGCAGCACGGCGGCGGCGGCCGCGGCGGCGTAGCCGTCGAGCAGAACCGGGATCTTCTGGACGCGGGCGGCCAGGATGGCGCCGGCGACGGCGGCGGTCTCGCGGCCGCCCAGCTGGCGCAGGACTTCCAGCGGATCGGAGAGATCGCCGTCGCCCCGCGCGCGCTCGACGGCGGCGGAAACGTCGGCGGTCGCTTCGGTCCAGTCGCCGGCCTCGCCGCCGAACAGGGCCAGGGCGATGGCGGCGGCGTCACGATGGGCTTCGGCGGCGATCACGCCGGGGATCAGCAGGTCGGGCTGCTTGGCCAGGGCTTCCATGCCGAAGGCCATGGTCGCTGCGCATTCCTTCTCGCTCATCGAGGCCTTCTGGCGAGCGTCGGGCGTCGGGCGGTCGATGGCGAGGTCGAAGGCCTCCAGGCCCGCGCCCTGGGCGCCGGCCAGGCGGCAGACGGTCGCGCCGCCCGAGGCGACGGCTTCAAGGCGATCGCGAGCGTAACCGCGCGGACCGACACCCTGCCGAGCGCCGGCATAGAGGGCGATCACCGGGCGGTTTACCGAAGGCGGATTGCGGCCGGTCCAGGCCGTCAGCCAGGCCGAGATCTCGGCCAGACGGCCGCCGTCGGCCGGCGGAACGAAGACGCCCGGCGCGGGCAGGTCGGCGGCCAGGCGGCGGATGTCGGCAAAGGGCGAAGCGGCGGCGGAAGCGGTCATGGGCGCGGACTTAAACCCGTCCGCGCCCGATGCAAGCGCATCGCGCCAGATTGTTGGCGCGATGCGAAGAAATCAGGCCCGCGAAATCAGCTTTGGCCCAGCGACTTGCAGGCGCCGTCGCGCTCCTCGACCAGGGCCGACTTGGCGGCGCCCTCGGCGTTGGCGGCTTCGCGCTTGGCGTCCAGGCGGGCGCTGTCCGCGCGATCTTCGGTCGAGCTGTGGCGGCCCTGACGCTGCGTCTTGATCAGCGATTTCAGGGCGGTCGGATCGGCTTCGCCCAAGGCCTTGGTTTCGGTCAGACCCAGGCAGCGGTTGGCGCGGACGAATTGAGCGTCGTTCAGGCGTTCGGCGGCCAGGGCCGGCGCGGCGACGGCGGCGAGCGAGGCGGCGGCGAGCAGGATAACGGTGGTGCGCATGGCATTGTCCCCAGTGGTTGAAATCAGGCCGCGCGATCGCTGGACGTCGAGCGGCTTGCGCGCGACGCCGCGGACGGCGACATTCGGTCATGACTTCCGAGAACCGCCCTCCCCGTCCGATCGTCACCCCTTGCGTAAAGGTGTGCGCGGTCGATGGCGCGAGCGGCTTCTGTCTCGGTTGCCGACGGACCCTGCAGGAGATCGCCGGCTGGTCGCGCTACAGCGACGAGGAGCGCGCGGCGATCATTACCGCCCTGCCCCTTCGCCCCGATCCGATGGAGAGCCTGATGGCCGCCCAGTCGGCTTCGCGCGGTTGAAGCATCCTCAGGTTCTTGAAAGTATCTTCAGGCTCTGCATCAAGGTTGTTCCCGAGGCGTCTTTTCAACGCTGGTGAACATGCGACCTTGGGCCTGAGCTTTGAAGTTAAATCCAGTCAATGAACTTTATTACATGTTGCGGATGGAATGTTACGGCGAGTTAACTGGGAGCTCTGAAGACACTTTGTTAACCAAGTAAATCCGCATTCCGATTCACGGGTTGAAAACGCCTTTCGCCCTACTGTGCAGTCAATGGTCGTAGAAACGGCCGAAAAGCCTGCAAGGCGGGGTGCTTTCGATGCTCAAGTTCACGGCGATCGCGATTGTCGGTGCGTTGTCGGCGGTAGGTGCGGCCAAGGCCGTGACCTCGCTCGACAGCTCGCTGCGTCAATCGTCACCGGGTCCTGCCACCGCGGCCGCCGCCACCCTGGGCGACGCCGGCGCCGCTCAGCTGACCAAGGGTCCCGACGGCCACTTCTGGGCCGAGGCCAAGGTCGACGGCCGCGCCGTACGATTCCTGGTCGACACCGGCGCCACCGCGGTCTCGCTGAGCAAAGCCGACGCCCAGCGCCTGGGCATCGACGTCGCCAAGCTGAACTATGAGTACGACGTCGTCACCGCCGACGGCCGCACCCGCGCCGCCTCGGTCAAGCTGGGCAGCGTCGCCATCGCCGGCGCCAAGGTCGCCAATGTCGACGCCCTGGTGATCGAGAGCGGCCTTGAAACCTCGCTGCTGGGCATGAGCTATCTGGGCCGCCTGTCGCGCTTCGAGGCGACCCCGCGCTCGCTGATCCTGCACCCCTGACCCTTGCCTGGGCGCATGATCGCCCGGAATTCTTGCACGATCCCGCAGAACCGTGCTCGCCGCCATTGGCCTTATCGCCCCACGGCGCTAACCTAGCGTCATGCAAACCTCCCCAGCGTCGACGCCTGTCGGCTGCCCTCGCCATCCGGCCCTGGCCGAGGCGATTGAACGATCCGTATCGATGGACGGCGTGCATCCCACCGCCATCCCGGGCATGTGGCTGGCCCGCATGTCGCAGCCCAGCCCGCCGGTGCACGGCGTGCACGAGGCGGCCGTCTGCATCATCGCCCAAGGCCGCAAGCAGGTGATGCTGGGCGAAGAGGTCTATGTCTATGACCACGCCCGGTTCCTGGTGGTTTCGGTCGATGTGCCCGTGGTCGGCCAGGTCATCGAGGCCAGCGAAGACGCGCCCTATCTGTGCGTGCGGCTCGACATCGATCCGCGCCGGCTGAACGAACTGATCCTGGAGATCGACCCCGGCCCGGTCCGCAACGCCCCGGCGCCCGGCATGGCGCTGAGCGAGACGACGCCGGAGTTACTGGACGCGACGGTGCGGCTGGTCCGCCTGCTGGAGAAGCCGTCCGACATCCCTGTGCTGGCGCCGCTGATCCAGCGCGAGATCCTCTATCGACTGCTGCGCACCGACCAGGGCCCGCGCCTGCGCGAGATCGCCGCCTGCGAAAGCCGGCTGGGCCAGGTCTCCCGCGCCATCCACTGGCTGAGGACCAATTATCACCTGCCGTTCCGGATGGAGACACTGGCCTCCGAGGCGCGGATGAGCCCCTCGGCCCTGCACCAGCACTTCAAGGCCGTCACGGCGATGAGCCCGCTGCAGTATCAGAAGCAGCTGCGTCTGCAGGAGGCCCGCCGGCTGATCCTGGCCCAGGGCCTGGACGCGGCGACGGCCGGCCACAATGTCGGCTACGACAGCCCTTCGCAGTTCAGCCGCGAATACGCCCGGCTGTTCGGCGCCCCGCCGCTGCGCGACGCCACGCGCCTACGAGCCCGGCCGGAGTTGGTCAGGACTGCGTGACCGCGCCTTCCTCCAGAGAGCCTTCAGGGGCGACGCCGGCGGCGGCGTCATAGGTCGCCTGGTCGAGAATGCCTTCCTGCTTGGCCACCAGGGTCGGCACCAGGGCCTGGCCGGCGACGTTCACGGCCGTGCGGCCCATGTCGAGGATCGGGTCGATGGCCAGCAGAAGGCCCGCGCCTTCCAGCGGCAGGCCCAGCGTCGACAGGGTGAGGGTCAGCATAACCGTCGCGCCCGTCAGGCCGGCCGTGGCCGCCGAGCCCAGCACCGAGACGGCGACGATCAGCGCGTAGTCGGCCACGCCCAACGGCAAGTGGTAGAACTGGGCGATGAAGATCGCCGATAGGGCCGGATAAATCGCGGCGCAGCCGTCCATCTTGGTGGTCGCGCCCAGCGGCACGGCGAAGGCGGCGTAGGCCCGCGGCACGCCTAGGCCCGCCTCGGTCACCGTCTCGGTCACCGGCAACGTGCCGATCGACGAGCGCGAGACGAAGGCCAGCTGGATGGCAGGCCAGGCGCTGGCGAAGAACTTCAGCGGGTTGAGGCCGTGCGCGGTCAGCAGGATCGGATAGACGACGAACAGCACCAGACCGAGGCCGATATAGATCGCGCCGGTGAAGGCGCCGAGTTGGCCCAGCGTCGTCCAGCCGTACTGGGCGACGGCGTTGCCGAGCAGCCCCACGGTGCCGATCGGCGTCAGGCGGATCACCCAGCCAAGCACCTTGCGCACGACCGCCAGGGCCGAGGCGTTGAAGGCCAGGAAGCCTTCGCCCGCAGGACCCACGCGCAGGGCGGCGATGCCGGCGGCCAGTGAGATGACCAGGATCTGCAGCACGCTGAACGACAGCGAGGTGCTGGCGCCGCTGTCGCCGACCTTGGTCGAGGCGTTGAGGCCCAGGATGTTGGACGGGATGAGGCCGGTCAGGAAGTCGAGCCACGAGCCGTTGGTGCGCGGCGCGGCGGCGGTCGCCGCATCGAGCACGGCGTGCGCGCCCGGCTTCAGCACGACGCCGAGGGTGATGCCGATGGCCACCGCGATCAGGGCGGTGATCGCGAACCACAGCAGGGTCTTCCAGACCAGGCGGGCGGCGTTCTGCAGTTCGCGCAGGTTGGCGATGCTGGCGACGATGGCCGTGAACACCAGCGGCGGCACCAGCACGCGCAGCAGCTGGATGAAGATCGAACCGACCTGGTGCAGGACCTCGGCCAGGGCGTGACCCGCCTGCCCTTCCTCGACGCCCAGTCGGCGCGCGAGCAGGCCAAGGCCCAGTCCGGCGAGCATGCCGACCAGCACCTGGACGCCGAAGCCGCTGATGAAGCGGCTGGAGGGGGCGGTCGCCTGGGCCATGGGTTGTTTCCTGCTCATAAGAGGCGGCTCACACAGCCCCAAAACTCATAAAACATCGGATGCCGGGTCGCTGCGCATGCAGACACGCCGGAAATCTGGAATTTTCCTGCTCGCGCATATGAAGCGCGCGGTCGAACCAGTTTTTGTGCGATCGGGCGCCAGCCAAGCTGCAAGAGGGCGCGGCGGCGGCATGTCGCATGGTAAACCCGGATCGCGCCCCCTAGGCTGGAAGCGCTTCCTTCTCCCGTCCGTTTACCCTCGGAGCCGCCATGAGCACCTCCTTCCTGATCGGCGCGATCATCGGCTCCGCCCTGTTCATCGTCCTGGGCCGCGCGCCTGCCGAGAAGCTGCTGGCGGTGATCCAGGCCCGCATCGGCAAGCGCTGAGCAACACGCCAAGAAGTTCCGTTCCTCGCCCCATGATTTGGCGGGGCCACACACGCGATCGTGTCGGAACGAAGTCTTGATCAGCGCCTTTCTTCTGCATCGGACGCGCCAAGGCGCGCCAGGAAATGTTCAGGAGGCGCTCATGTCCATTCTCGCCTGGATCGTTCTGGGTCTCGTGGCCGGCTTCATCGCCAGCAAACTCGTAAGCCGCACCGGCGGTAGTCTGCTTGTCGACCTGGTGCTCGGCATCGTCGGCGCTCTGGTCGGCGGCTTCGTGTTCAACCAGTTCGGCGCCTCGGGCGTCTCGGGCTTCAATCTCTACAGCCTGCTGGTGGCGACTGTCGGCGCGGTGATCGTGCTGGCCATCTATCACCTGCTGGCCGGACGCCGCGCACTCTAGCCGCGACCACCCAGTCGAACGAAAGACGCCCCCAGCCATCCGGCCGGGGGCGTTTTCTTTGCGTGTCGGCAGGCCCCTCAGTGGGTCTTCTCGCCGCCGAGCTCTTCCATCAGTTCGGCCTTGCGGGCCTCGAGCCGCTCGCCCATGGCCTCGAGGTCCTCGTCGCCCTGCTTGGCCTGGGCGAACACGCCGCCGGGCTGCTCCTCTTCCTTGACGTGGTGCTTGATGTACTCGCCCAGCACCTTGACCTTGGCGTCGTAGAACTCCTCGGACGGCTTCATCGCCTCGATCTCGGCGATCAGCTTCTTGGCGCCGTCGTGCTCGACATAGGCTTCGTCCAGCAGGTCGTCCTCAACCTCGCCGCGGCTTTCCGGATAGAGGATCTCCTCCTCGATCTGGGTGTGGACCTTGAGGGCCAGGGCGATCTTGTTGAACAGCGCCAGCTTCTCGGCGTCGCTTTCCAGCTGCTCGTACTCGTCGAACATCGCCTCGACCTCGCGATGGTCGGCCTTCAGCAGCCGGATCGCCAGAGGATCACGACGGCCGGTGCGGCGCGTGCGGCGGGCCGAGGCGGACTTGGACTTGGCTTTCGAGGTGGACTTGGCGGCTGCGGCCATGTGGCGTCTCCCTGAGTGTTCAGCTTCCCCGACCGGTCATTCAAACCCTCGCGCCGACACGGACGTTCCGTGCGAACATTTCTCAATATCTTCCGTCGGATAGCCGACGTTGATTGATCCTTCTGGTCAAATGTCTACCGGTGTCATATTGCTTGGCGAAACGATCCGGGGAGGACGCGGGCCATGACCATTTCCAGTTTTGCCAGGCGGCTCGCCCTGGCGGCCACGGCCCTGACCGCTCTGGTCGGGGCCGCGCCGCTGCGTCTGACCGTGGCCGTCGACGGCAAGGCCGATCACCGGACGCTACAGGCCGCGATCGACGCCCTACCCGCCAGCGGCGGCGAGATCGACATCGCGCCGGGGACCTATCGCGAGAAGCTGTCGATCCCGCGAAACGGCGTGCGGCTGGTCGGCAAGGGCAAGCGGCCGCAGGACGTGGTGCTGGTCTATGGCGACGCCTCGGCGACGGTCGGCGGGACGCTGAAATCCTCCTCGGTGACGGTGTCGGGCGACGACTTCCTGGCCCGCAACCTGACCATCCAGAACGACTATCATCTCAAGAACGCCCAACCCTCGCAGGCCGTGGCCCTGGCCCTGATGGGCGACCGGGCCCAGCTCTACAAGGTGCGGCTGCTGGGCGCGCAGGACACGCTCTACGCCGCCAGCCGCAAGGGCAAGCCGCCGAGCCGGCAGTACTTCCGCGACTGCTACATCGAGGGCCACGTCGACTTCATCTTCGGCGACAGCAAGGCCGTCTTCGACCGCTGCACCATCCACGGCATCGCCAACGCCACGGTGATGATCACCGCCCAGAGCAAGAACGCGCCCGACCAGGACAGCGGCTACGTCTTCGACCGCTGTACGATCACCGCCGACCCGAAGGTGGGCGAGCTGTGGCTGGGCCGGGCCTGGCGGCCCTACGCGACCGTCGTGTTCCTGCGCACGAAGATCGACGCTGATTTGCAGCCCAAGGGCTGGCGGGAATGGACGCCGGGCAAGACCGAGACCTTCAAGACGGCCTACTACGCCGAATACGCCTCGACCGGACGCGGGGCGGACCCCGCCGCGCGCGAGCCGACCGCCCACGCCCTGGACGCGAAGACGGCGGAGCGCTGGGCGCCCCGCCGCTTTCTGTCGGGTCCGGACGGGTGGAGGCCCGGCCGGTTCTGATAGAGCGCCCTACTCGGCCGCGGCCGGAGCCAGCTCGTCCTGGACGAACAGCGCCGGGGCCGGCTTGCGGGCCGACCAGCCGAAGGCGGCGATGACCAGGTAGCAGACAGCCGGCAGCAGGAAGGCCAGGCCCAGGCCGTAATGGTCGCCCAGCCAGCCGGTGGCCGGCGGAACCAGGGCGCCGCCGACGATGGCCATGCACAGCAGGCCCGAGGCCTGCGGCGTGCGGTGGCCCATCCCCTCGATGCCGAGGGTGAAGATGGTCGGGAACATGATCGAGTTGAAGAAGCCGATGGCGATCAGGGCGTAGCCGGCCTGCGGGCCGACGCTGAAGGCCGAGACCAGGATCAGCACGATGGCGGCCAGCGAGGCGATCGCCAGCACCTTGCCCGGCGACACCTTGGCCAGGACGAACGAGCCGACCAGGCGGCCGACCATGGCGCCGCCCCAGTAGAAGGCGACCATGCTTCCAGCCTTGGCCAGCGTCAGGCCCAGGGTGTTGGACTGGGTCAGGTAGCTGGTCATGTAGGTGCCGATCGACACCTCGGCGCCGACATAGACGAAGATGCACAGCACGGCGAAGGCCAGGCGCTTGTACTTCAGCATGCCCAGCATCTCGCCGACGCCGACGGCCTTCTCGGCCTGAGGGGCGGAGGTGTTCTTGCGCAGCAGCCAGAACAGCACGGCCAGGGCCAGCAGCACGCCGGCGATGATCAGGTAGGGCGTCTGCACGGCCTGGGCCTGGGAATGGCGCACGGCCGCCAGTTGGACGGCGGTCAGGGTGGCCGGGTCCGGCGCCTTCTCGATATGGCTGAGGATCAGGGCCGAGCCGACGAAGGGCGCCAGGAAGGTGCCGAACGAATTCAGGAACTGGGCGAAGGTCAGGCGGGCCGAGGCGGTCTCGCTCTTGCCGAGGATGGCGACCAGCGGGTTGGCGGCCACCTGCAGGATGGTGATGCCCGAGGCCAGCACGAACAGGGCGGCCAGGAAGCCTTCATAGACGCCGGCGTTGGCGGCGGGGGCGAACATCAGGCAGCCGACCATCATGACCAGCAGGCCGACGACGACGGTGCGCAGATAACCGACCTTGGCCAGCAGGAAGCTCGCCGGCAGCGAGACGACGGCGTAGCCGATGAAGAAGGCGAACTGGGTCAGGCCCGCTTCGAAGTTGGTCAGCGAGAACAGCGACTTCAGCGCCGGGGCCACGAGGTCGACCAGGCAGGTCGAGAAGCCCCAGGCGAAGAAGAGAAGAATCACGAAGGGCAGCAGAGCCGCCCCTTTTCCGTCCGCGCCGCCGTTCACCGGGGCCGCGCCGCCCATGCCTGCCATCTGTTTTCACTCCCCATGTCCGTCTTCGCGGGACGCCGTAGTCGCCCCGAACGTGACAACGTTGTCAACCTCTAAGCCCGTTTCTTACCGTTGGGACCGGTATCAGGCGGAACCGGAGGACCAGCTTCGCCGTTCAGCCGAAAGCTGGGAGAACGGGCATGTCTTCGATCGTCGTCGTGGTGTCGTGCGGGATCGTGGCGATGGTCGCCGCGATCGGCCTGGCCGACGCCTTCGTGCATCTGGCCTGCTGGGGCGCACGGAACCTGAAGCGGCCGGAGTAAGCGGGTCCTTCTCCCCTTGCGGGAGAAGGTGGCGGCCGAAGGCCGTCGGATGAGGGGTTTCTCAGATGGGAGACGCCTCCGCCCGGCCTGACCGCCGCACGCGGTGTTGAGGTTTGAGAGACCCCTCACCCGACCTCCCTCCGGGAGGCCACCCTCTCCCGCAAGGGGAGAGGGAACGGTTTTGCGATCTCACGCGGTGAACCGCTGAGTTGATCGGAGAGGGCGCGGGGCGTCCGGGCCACGCCCGGATGCTGTGATTTGAATACCGTTTCGACGAAGCTCTGACGCCCCGCGCGATCGTTCTTGACCTCAGGCCGGGGCGCGCGGGCCTTTTCCGCCCTTCACCCCCTTCGGCTTGTGCCTTCCTCGGAACCGGGCTGTAAGCTTCGCTAGCCATCGCGTGCAGACAGAAGGCGCCGGAGCGGACCCTCGGACGGGCGGGAGCCTATGACAGGCAAGCTCCCGATGGATGGGTTTACGTCCCCCATCCTCATTTAAGCCTTCAGGCCCGGCTCTCGCCGCTCCTTCAGCCCCGCTCGATCGCATCACCGTCGCACGCTTCGGGCCGGATCCTTGCGCCCTCTCCCTGCGACGGGACGGGGTCCATTATGCAGCGGGTTTCAGCGCGTCTGATCCAGAGCGCTGAGAAAGTTGTAAGCAGCTGGATTGGTTGGGGTCTTTGGCGCGATCATCGGGGATAGACGCTCGCCAATCCCCGTCAGCCCAACCCAACACCGCCTTCCTGGGCCTTGTGCCCAGGATCCATCGTTCAGCTGCTCAGACCTGTCGAGGACGGCCGAGGTTTGAGCGGTCGCCGGCATGGGCCCTCGCCACAGGGGCGAGGGAGGCGGAGTGGGGCGGTGAAAAGCCTGGGTCCCCGCTTTCGCGGGGATTTTACGGGAGGGGGAAAGGGGCGAGCTCAGGCTCACCCCGGGCAGAAGAAACCTTGGGGCTACGCAGCCACCCTCACCGGGGTCAGGACGCGGGCCAGGACGTTGGCGGCGGCGGAGAGGCCGGTGCGGATGGACTGATCGTCGGCGCTGTCGCCATGGGTTCCGGCGCGGCCGGCCAGGTGCAGGCCAGCGAAGTGCAGGCGCAGGTCCAGGCCGATCATCTTCAGATGCTCGTCGCAGCACTCGTCGTGGATCGGGTGGACCTTGCGCTGGCGCACGACCTGGGCGTCGCGGGCCGAGCCCGGCGCGATCAGGCCAAGACGCGCGGCCTCGGTGACGGCGTGGGCGGTGAGAGCCGCATCGTCAGCGACCCAGGTGGCGTCGCCTTCGAAGCAGTAATAGTCGAGCGCCAGAGCGCCCCCGTCGAGGGCGCGGGCGCGGGCGGCCTTGATCTGCGGATCGTGGATCTCGGCCAGGGCCGGGGCTCGACGGCGGCCGGGCTTGGCGGCGAAGGCGACGGTGACCTGGTCGCGATACATCAGCTCGCAGGCGTGGAAGAGGCTGATCGGCGTGGGCGACAGCGCGCCCATCAGCTCGCGCAGCGGCATGGTCGAGATCACCTGGTCGGCGGTGAAGGTCTCGGTCGCCCCCTCCCCGGTTTCAGCCGTGACGGTCCAGACGCCGGTGGCGCGGTCGCGGCGCAGGCCGGTGGCCTTGAGGCCCAGCTGGATCTCGCCGCCGGCGGCGCGGATGACCTGGGCGCAGGCGTCCCACAGCTGGCCCGTACCCAGGCGCGGAAGCGAGCCGGTTTCGGACTGGAAGCTGGGGCAGGCCGGCTGGGCCGGGGTCTCTTCCGGACGCAGGGCCCAGAGCTTGTGGGCGTAGTCGCCCAGGCGGCGGGCGACGCGGCGGCCGAAACGGCGGGTCAGCCACTCGCTCAGCGTCTTGGAATTGGCGATCGGACGCAGCCTGGCGGTCAGCAGGGCGCCGATGGCGGCGCCGGGACGGCCGCGGGCCGCCCGCTCGCCTTCAAGACGCATGGCGCTGGGGGCCTCGACCAGGTCGTTCGGCAGCAGTGCGGTCCAGAAGGCGCGGATGGCCGGATCGGCCGAGCTCAGCCGGCGGCCGGAGACGTCGAGGGAGAAACCGTCGAAGGAAAGGGTGCGGGCGGCGCCGCCGATCGCGCCGGCCTCGATCACGGTCACCGTGCGGCCGGCGCAGGCCAGGGCGTGAGCGGCCGAAAGCCCGGCGGGCCCGGCCCCGATCACCAGCGTCTCGACGTGTTCGCCCATCTTGGCCTCCCCGAATTCAGGCTTCGAGGATCGGACGGCAAGGTTAAGAACGTTGTTTAGATTTGGGCCGGCGAAGGGTTTTGCGGCCGCTTGGGACGCTATGTCGCGGCGCCGACTTTCCGCCTTGCGCCGTCGGGCGCGCGGCTCAGGCTGTCACAAAAGTTTCACAGAGGGGCTTGAACGGCCGGCTCTTCCGTGGTTCCGCTCCGGCCAATGACGCGGATGCTCCCGATACGGACGTCCGCGTTTTTCGTTGCCGCGCTTCGAACAAAAGGATGAAGCGACCATGCTGGGTTTGTTCCGGGCGATCATGCCGAAGGAAGACCGGTTCTTCGACCTTTTCTCGCAGCACGCCCAGACGCTGGTGGCGGGCTCAAAGGCGCTGAGCGACCTGATGAGCGGAGCCGACAGCATCGAGGCGGCCACCACCCGGGTGAACCTGCACGAGGAAGAGGCCGACGAGATCACCCGCCAGGTGATGCAGGCCGTGCGCCGCAGCTTCATCACCCCCTTCGACCGTAGCGACATCCAGGACCTGACGACGTCGCTGGACGACGCCATCGACCAGATGCGCAAGACCGCCAAGGTGGTCAGCCTGTTCGAGGTCAAGACCTTCGAGCCGCAGATGAAGGCGATGGCGCAGATCATCGTCCAGGCCGCCGACCTGACGGCCGAGGCCGTGTCGCTGCTGCCCAAGATGCGCAACAACGCCCAGCGCCTGAGCGACCTGGCCGTAAAGATCACCCAGATCGAGGAACAGGCCGACCAGATGTACGACCTGGGCCGCAAGGAGCTGTTCCTGGCTCATCGCGACGCCGATCCGATGGCCTTCATCGTCGGCATCGACATCTACAGCCACCTGGAAAAGGTGGTCGACCGCTTCGAGGACGTGGCCAACCGCATCAGCGGCATCGTGGTCGAGCAGGTCTAAGAGGCCCGCCCCGTGGACCCGACCCTTCTCATCCTGGTGTTCCTGGTCGTCGTCGCCCTGGCGTTCGACTTCCTGAACGGCCTGCACGACGCGGCGAACTCGATCGCCACCATCGTCTCCACCCGCGTGCTTTCGGCCAAGTGGGCGGTGATCTGGGCGGCGTTCTTCAACTTCATCGCCTTCATGTTCTTCGGCACCAGCGTGGCCAAGATGGTCGGCTCGGGCATCGTCGACCCGCACATCATCAGCGACCGCCTGATCTTCGGCGCCCTGGGCGGAGCGATCAGCTGGAACCTGCTGACCTGGTGGGCGGGCATCCCCTCCTCCAGCTCGCACGCCCTGATCGGCGGCCTCGTGGGCGCGTCGGTCGCCAAGGTCGGCGGCCTGGGCGCCATCCAGTGGGCGGGCCTGGGCAAGACCGCGGCCGGCATCGTGGTGTCGCCGACCTTCGGCTTCGTGCTGGCCCTGATCCTGGTGCTGATTGTCTCCTGGACCTTCGTGAAGACCTCGCCGTTCTTCGCCGACCGGGTGTTCCGCAAGCTGCAGTTCGTTTCGGCCGCGCTCTACAGCCTGGGCCATGGCGGCAACGACGCTCAGAAGACCATGGGCATCATCGCCGCCCTGCTGTTCGCCCACGGCGCCACGCACCAGCCGGGGCACATCCCGTTCTGGGTGGTGCTGGCCTGCCAGACGGCGATGGGGCTGGGCACGCTGTTCGGCGGCTGGCGGATCGTGCACACCATGGGCAGCAAGATCACCCGCCTGACGCCGATGCAGGGTTTCTGCGCGGAGACCGGCGGCGCGATCACTTTGTTCCTCGCCACGCATATCGGCGTTCCTGTATCGACGACTCACACCATCACGGGCGCTATTGTGGGCGTCGGCGCTTCGCGCCGGGTCTCGGCGGTGCGCTGGGGTGTGGCCAAGAACATCGTCGTGGCCTGGGTCATCACGCTTCCGGCGGCGGCCCTGACGGCGGCGCTGTTCTATTATCTCGGGTTCTGGATGAAGTGACGGACGGGACGGTCAAGCAGACCGGCGGAAGCCAAGGGACCGGCAAGGGTGGCGGCAAGCGTCGCCAGGTCGCCGCCCTGCCCTGGCGCGGCGACGGCGCTGGGCTGGAGATTCTGCTCGTCTCGTCGCGCGAGACCCGCCGCTGGGTGATCCCCAAGGGCTGGCCGATGAAGGACAAGGCCGATCCCCAGGCCGCGGCCCAGGAAGCCTACGAGGAAGCCGGGCTGGACGGTCGGATCGCGCCGGCGGCCTTCGGCGACTACGAATATCTCAAGGGGCTGAAGAGCGGCGCGGCGCGGCTGGTCAAGGTCGACGTCTATCCGATGCAGGTCACCGGCGAGCACGCGACCTGGCCGGAAAAGGGCCAGCGGACCCTCAAGTGGATGAGCCCGGTCGAGGCCGCCCTCGCGGTGCAGGAGCCGGAACTGCGCGACCTGATCGCCCGCTTCGCCGGCGTCGAGCTGCCGGCCGAGGAGCGCCCCGAGCCCGACCAGGCCCCGACGCCCGTGCAGGTGGCGTTTGGCCGTCTGCGCCGGCGGGTCACCGCCCTTTGGGGACGCGCGCGCCGACAGCGCTAAGGCTGTGGACAATCTATTGATCGACGCATAATGTTCCCATTATGTTCCAGTTGGTCGCGCCATGCAGCTATCCCTGAACCTCGCCCGCTCGCCGCTCGAAGGCGTGCGCGACGGCCTGCTTGAGGCGTTCGGCCCGCAGCGTCCCAAGGCGCGGATGGATCCGGTCTCGCAGCTGGTGAAGTCGTCGATCAGCCATCGCACGCTGGATGCGGTGTCGTGGGCGGCGTTTCTGCGGCTGCAGGGCGCGTTCCAGAGCTGGGAGGACCTGGCGCGAGCGCAGCCCGACGCGGTGCTCGATCTCATAGGGGACGTGCAGTTCGCGCAGGACAAGGCCCGGCGACTGCCGCTGGCGTTGCGGATGATCGAGGCGCGGGTCGGCTGGCTGTCGCTCAGCCACCTGCGCAATCAAACCGTCGAGCAGGCCCGGCACGAGCTGCGCGCCCCGCCCGGTGTTGGTCAGAAAGTCGCCGCCAGCGTGCTCAACTTCAGCACCCTGGCCATGCGCGACCTGGTGGTCGACAGCCACGTGCACCGCACCGCCCAGCGTCTGGGGCTGGTCGGTCCAGGCGACCCGACGCACAGCTACCATGGCCTGATGGCGCTGGTTCCCGACAGCTGGACAGCCGACGACCTCTTCGAACTGCACTGCCTGATGAAGCATGGCCTGGGCCAGATGCTCTGCCCGCACGACGCGCCCCGTTGCGGGGCCTGTCCGCTGAAAGCGCAGTGCCGCCGCGTCGGCGTCGAGGGCGCGCAGGTGCTGGCCTGGCGGCCGCGGGGCTGAACCCGGCGGACCGGACCCTCAGCTCGTCTTGGCGGCCGGCTTGGCTCCGGCGGCGGCTTCCTTGGCGTTGATCTGGTCGAGCAGCTTCTGGGCGGCCGTGGCGAAACCGCCGCCGTGCGGGTTGTTGGCCGCCGGTTCGAGGAAATAGCGGGCTTCCTCGTAGGCCCCGGCCTCCATGAAGGTCTGGCCGGCGGTCATGCGCAGGGTCGGCTGCTGGGGCGCCAGTTCGACGGCGCGGGCCACGACGTTCAGCGTGTTCTCGGTCGGCTTGCCGACGCCGCGCTGGGTGCGGCCATATCCGTAGAGCGTCAGGTAGTTGTCGGGGTCGAGCTTGTTGGCCCGGCCAAGATAGACCGCCGCCTCGTTCAACAGGGCGCGCGCCTGGGCCGGAGCCTTCTCGGAGCGATAGATGCGGCTGAAGGCGGCCAGTTGCAGGGCTTCCAGGTCGTCGGGCTTCTCGGCCAGCAGCCGTTCCAGGATCGCCTCGCCCGCGTCGCGATCGCCCAGATGCACCTCGGCCCGCGCCAGCGCCGTGCGGCTGAAGCGTTCGGTGGGGCGCTTGGCGGCCTGGGTGCGCACCCTGGCCAGCACCTTGTCCTTGTCCGTGGGAACGAAGCGCTTGAGCAGCTGGACGTCGAGCAGCAGGTCGTCGGCCCCGGCCGGCATGGCCGTGACCGTGATCGGCGGCGTCGGCGGACCGTCGCGGGTCATCTCCACGCCCATCAGGCGGGTGTTCATGTAGCTCTTGAGCTTGCTCTCCAGGCCCCTGGCGTCGTCGCCATAGACCTCGGTCCAGGCCTTCATCGGATCCTGACCGTCGCGGTAGCGGTCGAGATAGGCGCCCAGCTTCTGGCGCCGCTCGGCGTTGCTCCAGACGTAATGGGTCAGCAGCCAGGCCTGGCCGTAGAACACGCCGACGCTCTGCTCGTCGATCTGGCGGCGATTGCTGCTCAGCAGCTTGTCCGCCGACAGCCAGGAGCGCTGGCGCAGCGAGAAGGCCCGCAGGTTGTTGGGACCGCCGACGAACACCCGCTTGGGCTTGAGGTCGATGGTCGAATAGTACTCGGGCAGGCCTTCCGAGAGCCAGGCCGGATAGCCGTCGGGGAAGTACTGCATGATGAAGTGGTGCACATATTCGTGCAGCACGATGTTGTCGCCGGCGGTCAGGTCGAGGGTGCTGTAGTCGCCGACGCCCTTGACGGCGACGATGAAGATCTCCTGCAGCGCCGGGGTGTAGATGCCGGCGGCGCGGTCTGAGCCGGGAAACACCCTCTGCAGCTGCTCGTTGTCGCGAACGAGGTAGACTGGCAGCTTGCGCCCGGCCGGCGCGTCCTGCTTGCCGTGGAAGCGGCGCAGGACGCCGTCGAAGTCTTCCAGCATCAGGGCGTATTCGCGCGCCTCACGCTCGCCGTCGGCGGAATAGACGACGAAGTGGGGACTTTCGGCGCGCACCCAACGGCCGGTGGGTTCCTGGGCCTGGGCTCCGGCGGCCAACAGCCAGGCCGACGCCGTCCCGGCCGCGATCACGGCCCGCCTGTCGATACGCACTCACGCCCCCTAAACGCTCGCAACCTTACATTGATTGATGTGATAAATCCGCGAGCGGCGCAAGCCTCGCTGTAGGCGGCGCGCTAGGCTGGCGCGGAATCGCAAGGGCGGACGAGGAGACGAGGTCGATGAGCGAGCATCCCAAGGCCGAAGGGCCGGACGCCGCCATGATGGCCGCTCCGCAAGCGCTGGCGCGGTTCATCGAGACGGTGGACGAGCGCCTGCTCGACGGCGTGTTCTGCGCCGGCGAGGTGACGATCCTGGAGAACTTTCCACCGCACGTGTTCCAGGGCCAAGCGGGCCTGGCGCAATGGCGAGGCATCATGACCGGCCATGCGGGCGGGATTGGCGACCTGAAGCATGCGTTCGGGCCGGCCCAGGACTTCGTGCTGACCGACGAGACGGTTCACTTCACCCTGCCAACGCAGTGGACCGGCGTGCGCGACGGGCGGCGGTTCGTCGAGCATGGCGGCTGGACGTTCGTGCAGGTCCGCGAGGCCGACGGTTGGCGGATCCGGTCTTACGGTTGGGCGGTGACGAGCTTCGAGTGGGTGGCGTGAGCCGCCGCCTCAGGCGTCGCTGAGATAGAGCGTCACCAATTGGGGCATGCGGCTGGCCCATTCGATGGCTTCGGCGACCGAAAGGCCGTCCCGATCCTCGAAGAACACGTGATGGACGTCGTCGGGAAGCTCGGCCTGGTCGGCATCGGGGCAGCTGTTGTCGTGCCAGGTGGCCTCAACGATGGCGTTCACGGTCTTCCAGCGATGGGGGCGCTTACGGTCGTCGATGATGTTGAGGATCATAAGCCGCTCTGTCCCCCCGCCAGTTCCGTGAAGGTCTTGGTTCCGATCGGATAGCGGCGCCAGTCGCCGTAGTCGAAGTGCCACCACTCTTCCGGATAGATCTCGAAGCCCTGGGCGACCATGGCGTCGCGGAGGATCTGGCGCAGCGCCCGCTGCCGGGCCGTTCCGCCGGCGAAGTCGGCGTAGGAACGGGTCGACATCTCGTCGTAGCGGCTGGGCATCTGGACGACAGCGCCGGTCGCAAGGTCGTGGAGCGTCAGATCGACGGCGCAGCCGCGGTTGTGGCGCGAGCCCTTGGCCGGATCGGCGACGAAGACGCGGCTGGCCGGTGGCGTGGCTTCCCAGAACATCCAGGTGACGAACCATGGGCGATAGGCGTCGTGGATCGTCAGGCCGTAGCCTTGCGCCGCCAGCGCCTTGGCGGCGCGGCCGAGCGCCTGTGCGGCCGGACGCTGAAGCCAGGCCGCCGGGCGTTCGTAGAGCTTCAGCCCCATGAAGTTGTCGCGGTCGGCGTAGCGGATGTCGAAGGCGATCGTCGGGTCGATCGTGGCCAGATCGACGAGATCGGTCGGCAGGAACTGGCCGCTCTCCTTCGGCGGCGTCGCGGCCAGGGCGCGCTCGCGAAGGGCCTTGGGATTGGCGCGGACGGCGCGGCGGATGCCGGCCTGGACCTCGGCCCCGAAGTCACGGCGCGGCAGGATGGCGCCGTTCCAGCGGATCCCACGCGCGGTGACCAGCAGTTCGCCGCCGCCCTCGACGGCGTAGCGGCCCGCCCCCAGCGACGACAGCCGCCGGGCCGGTTGGCCATGGTCGAAGAAGCCGAGGCCGCCGTCGTCGGTCTCGAAGACCGTCACCGGGGCCTCGGGAACGCCGTATTGCCCGACCAGGGCGAGATCGGCGGCGGCCAGGGCCAAGCCGGGCGAGAGCCCCGAAGCCAGCATGCCGGCGGCGATCGTCCTGCGCGTCTGGCCCATCGCCGCCCCCTGCCCGCTATTTCATGGTCGGGATGACGAAGGCGCTGTCCTCGACGTCGCCTTCGGGCCAGCGGGCCGTGACCGTCTTGACCTTGGTGTAGAACTTCACGCCCTCGACGCCGTGCTGGTTGGTGTCGCCAAACGCGCTGCGCTTCCAGCCGCCGAAGGTGTGATAGGCCACCGGCACCGGGATCGGCACGTTGATGCCGACCATGCCGACGTTGACGCGCTGGGCGAACTCGCGGGCGGCGCGGCCGTTGCGGGTGAAGATGGCGACGCCGTTGCCGTACTGGTGCTCGGACGGCAGGGCGATGGCTTCCTCGAAGCTTTCGGCGCGGACCATCTGCAGGACGGGGCCGAAGATCTCCTCCCGGTAGGTCTTCATGCCCTTCTTGACGCCGTCGAACAGCGACGGGCCGATGAAGAAGCCCTTCTCGAAGCCCTGAAGCGAGAAGTCGCGGCCGTCGACCACCAGTTCCGCGCCCTCGTCGACGCCGATCTGGATGTAGTCGGCGATCTTGGCGCGGTGCTGGGCGCTGACCACGGGGCCGTAGTGGGCGGCCAGGTCGGTGGAGATCCCGACCTGCAGGGTCTCGATCTCGGCGACCAGGCGCTCGCGCAGCTCGTCGGCGGTCTTTTGGCCGACCGGAACGACGACCGGCAGGGCCATGCAGCGCTCGCCGGCCGAGCCGAAGGCCGCTCCGGAGAGGTCTTTCACGACCTGGTCGAGGTCGGCGTCGGGCAGGACGATGCCGTGGTTCTTGGCGCCGCCCATGGCCTGGACGCGCTTTCCGTGCGCCGTGCCGGTCTGGTAGACGTAGTGGGCGATGTCGGAGCTGCCAACGAAGCTGACGGCCTTGATCTCCGGATGGGTCAGGATGGCGTCGACGGCGCTCTTGTCGCCGTGAATCACGTTCAGCACGCCCTCGGGCGCGCCGGCCTCCATCATCAGCTCGGCCAGCTTGACCGGAACCGTGGGATCCTTCTCCGACGGCTTGAGGATGAAGGTGTTGCCGACGGCGATGGCGACGCCGAACATCCACATCGGGATCATGGCCGGGAAGTTGAACGGGGTGATGCCCGCGACGACGCCCAGCGGCTGGCGCATCGAATAGACGTCGATGCCGGGACCCGCGCCCTCGGTGTATTCGCCCTTGAGGATATGGGGAATGCCGCAGGCGAACTCGATGACCTCGAGGCCGCGCTGGATGTCGCCCTTGCTGTCGGCGATGACCTTGCCGTGCTCGGACGACAGGATCTCGGCCAGCGAATTCATGTCGCGCTCGATCAGGCGCTTGAACTCGAACATCACCCGAGCGCGGCGCTGCGGGTTGGTGGCGGCCCAGCCGATCTGCGCTTTCGCAGCGGCCTGGACGGCGGCGTCGATCTCGGCGTCGCTGGCGAACTGGACGCGAGCCTGGACCTCGCCGGTGTTGGGATTGAAGACGTCGCCGTAGCGCCCCGAGGCGCCGATGAGGGCTTGGCCGTTCACGAAATGGGCGATGTCTCGCATGATGCGCTCCCTAACGCTGTTTTTCGGCGTCAATAGCATCCGAGAAACGGCGCGTATCCTGGAAAATCTGACCCTGGATCCCTTCGGGCTCCAGGGGCAGACATTTAGCGCGCGCCCGGGCGGGTTAGCCGCCTACACCTAACCCTGGCGCGCTTTGCCTATTCGGCGTCGACGTGGACCCGGCGGAACCGGCCCTGGAGATAGACCAGCGGCTCATGGTCGGGGTCGTAGCGCAGCTTGACCACGCGGCCGACATAGACCCGGTGGTCGCCGGCGTCGAAGACGTGGTGGGTCTCGCACTCGAAATTGGCCATGCAGCCGGGCAGGATCGGCACGCCGGTGCGCCAGGTCTCGGTGTCGATGCCGGCGAAGCGATCGACGCCCTTCTGGACGAACTGGCGGGCCAGGGCCTGGTGGTCGGCGTGCAGCACGTTGACGGCGAAACGGCCGGCCGCGTCGAGAGCCCCGAGGCTGGACGATTTCAGGTCGACGCAGACCAAGGCCAGCGGCGGGTCCAGCGAGACGGACGTGAAGGAATTGGCGGTCAGGCCGACGCGGCGGCCATCCTGCGCCAAGGTCGTGATGACCGTGACGCCGGTGGTGAAACACCCGAAAGCGTTGCGCAGGGCGCGGGCGTCGTGTTCGCCGCCTTCCCCAAGTTCAATCGTGACTGCCTGACTCATCTTGCCCTAGCAGTGCGGCAAAGCCGGGTCTCGGGCAAGGGCGCGATCCCGCCCGGAGGACGTCATGGCGTCCTAATGAAGTTTTTGCTTACTTGCTGATCACCCGCGCCTGCGCGCCGATGACCTGAGAGGATGCGAGAAGACGGCCAGGAACGCCCTGGCCGCCTCCCCGTCTCGCCGCCGTCACCTCGTGGAGACGGCAGGTTTTCGAAGCGCCTAGTATTTCACTTTCAGGCGCGCATACCAGAAGCCGCCGTTCATGCCGAACGGACCGCCCGAGCGCGGGTAGATCTGACCATCGGCCGTGCTGCCGGTGATGGCGTAGATTGGGTTGGCCGTGGTCGGGGCCAGCTTGTCGGGATATTCGTCGAACAGGTTATTGGCGCCGACGGTGAGGGTGTACTTCTCAGCGACCGTATAGCTGATGTCGAGGTCGGCGGTGACCTTCGCGCCGAACGTCTGGCCGGGATAGTCCTGGTTGGTGCTCCATTTGCTGTAGTAGTTGCCGCGGGCGTTGATCAGGAAGCCGGCGATCTCGTAGCTGGCCGAGACATTGGCGCGGTGCTTGGGCGTGATGTTCTCGATGTCGTAGATCCGGTCGGCGCCGATGGCGACGGGATCGGACTTGGTGACCTCGCTCTTGTTGTAGCTGTAGGCCAGGGTGAGGCTCAGCGGGTTGTCCAGCAGCTCGGTGCGATAGCTGGCGACGGCGTCGATCCCCTTGGTCTCGGTGTCGAAACCATTGGTGAAATAGGCCACGGCGCCGCCGACGCCGACCGCGGCGAGCGCGGGTTGGGCGACGATGTCGGCCGCGGTGACATCGAAGGTGCTGGTGATGCTGATGCGGTCCTTCACCTTGATGAAGTAGCCGTCGACCGTGAGGGTGAAGTTGCTCATCGGGTTGAAGATGAAGCCGACCCCGTAGTTGGTGGACTCTTCGGGCGTCAGGGTCTTGGCGCCGAAATACTGGGCGATGGCGCTGGTCACCGGATAGGTGCCGGTCTGGACCTGCTCGCCGCCAGGGGCGAAGGCCGTCGTCAGGATCTCGGTGTTGCTCTGCCCGGGAGACGGGGCGTGGAAGCCGGTGCCGACGGTGCCGCGCACCGAGAACATCCCGGAGAACCGATAGAGGGCGTTGACCTTGCCCACCACGGTGTCGCCGAAGGTGTCGTAGTCCTCGTAGCGACCGGCGACGCCGACCGTGAAGGCCTCGGTGACGTCGGTCTCGGCGCCGAGATAGACGCCGTAGTTGCTTTGGGTCGAGGTCTTGGCCGAGGCCGGGCTGGTGCCGCCATAGCCGCTGGCGCCGGGCGACTGCGAGGCCGTCTCGGGATTGCCGCCTACGATCGAGCGCGTGTAGACGCCGGGCGAAACCTGCACATACAGGGGCTGCACGGCGTAGGGACCTGCGGCGTAGGACTGCAGGTCGCCGGCGGTGGCTTCATACTCTTCGTGCCGGAACTCGGCGCCGCCCGACAGGGTGACCGGGCTGGCGAACCCGACTTCGAGCGGATAGGTCAGGTCGAGGTTCAGGTTGGTTTCGCGCTGGATCAGCTTGCCGAACTTGAACGACGTTTGGCTGGCCGGACCGAAGGAGGCATTGAGCGACTTGGTCATCGCCAGGTCGAGCGAGTTCTTCGCCACGGTCGCCGATAGGTCGTAGGTCAGGCCGCTGTCGGCCTTACCCTTGACGCCCATCGTGCCGTAGAACTGTTCGACCTCGCCCTGGAAGCGCGGGGTGAAGCCCGCCGGATAGATGGACGTGAAGCTGAAGGTGTTGCCGTCCTTGACGAAGCCGCCCGTCGGGCAGGTGGCGTTGCCGGTCGGGCAAGGCGTCAGATAGATCGGGGCGAAGGAACCGTTGCGCCCGGGCGAGCCGGTGGCCGGCGTGCCGGTGCCGTTGTTGACCGCCAGCGGCGTGGGGGCCGAGATCGGCGAGCGATAGTTGAAGCTCTGATCGGCCTCGCGATGCCCGACATTGGCCGTCAGGTAGATGCTGGTGTTGTCGTTGACGTCGTAGGCGGAGTTGACGAACAGCTTGTAGCCGTTGGTCGGCGACGAGCCCCAGATCTGCGCCGGGCCGGGATAGTTGGGCAGCTGGTTGGCCAGGGTGGGATTGTTGGCCGCGAAGACGGCCGCGATGGGCCGGGTGGCGCCGCGGCTGGTCTCGCCGTCGTCGAAATACTCGGCCGACACGTTGACGAAGCCGGCGTCGAACAGCTTGAAGCCGCCGTTGACCGCGAACTGATAGCTCTCGCCGTCGCCGGCATAGGTCTGGCCGTAGCGCGCCTGGGCCTCGAAGCCGCTGTCGGCGTCGCGCAGGCCGTAGTTGATGACGCCGCCGATGGCGTCGGAACCGTATTGGGCGGTCGCGCCGTCGCGCAGGATCTGCAGGCTCTTGACCGCGATAGACGGGATCATCGACAGGTCGACGGCCTGGGCGCCGAGCGACAGGGCGGTGTCGCCGCCGGTGACGACCTGGACCAGGGCGGAGCGGTTGTAGCGCTTGCCGTTGATCATCACGAGCACCTGGTCGGCGCCGAGACCGCGCAGGGACGGCGCGCGCACGAAGGTCGAGGCGTCGGAGATGGTGTTCTGCGGGACGTAGAACGACGGGACGAGGTTCTTGACGACGTCCAGCATGTCGGCGGCCGGCTGGCGGGCGAGCTCTTCGCCGCCGAAGACATCGATCGGAGACGGCGAGTCCACGACCGACCGGTCGGTTCTGCGCGTGCCGAGAACGATGACCGTATCGACCTCGGTCACGGCTGGTTCAGCCGGTTCGGCCGGCAGATCGGCCGCATTGGCCAGGCTGGCGTACGCCAAGGTCAGAGAAAACGCTGAAATACCCGAAAGCAAAATAGTCCGTGAGCACTTAGTCATGCATACCCCCTCGTGGCGCTATGCGCGCGCGTTTGCTTTCTCCGTGGCGCTTCCCGGTTCGAGTGTTTTTATTTGATAATAAAAGTCGGGCGATACATTCGAAGAATGTCGCCACTGAAACAGTTCGTCAGGCTTGCAACTTGCGCAATAGCTCCCGCCGTCCTCGGGGCGTAACGGGGGCTTCAGGCGCGTCGGCGCCCCTTTGCACGGCGCCCGCCATGATTTTTTGCAGCGCGATGATCATGATTGCGGCGCCAACGAGCAGTCGACGCCAGCTTCAACTCCAGGAGGAGTCGGTCGGGCGTGTCACACGACGGTCAGCCGAACGGGCAGCCGAACGGAAGCGCGAGCGGAGCGTGCGCCGGGGGTCTGTCGGTGCGTCGGGCCTGGGGCCGCGCCTAGGCGTGCTCGACCAGCACGCCGGGCCGGGCGGCGTCGAGGCCGAAGGTCACCGGCAGGTGGCGCACGTGCGGGGTCTGCAGGTTCAGGGCCTTGGCGCCGCGGGCGATGGCAAGCTTGCCAAGCGCCGTGGGGCCAAAGCCCGCCTGGACCTTGGGACTGGCGCCCAGCCGGCGGCGCAACACGCCGTTGGCGTAGATGACATTGGCGCGCATCAGGGCCGGCGGGGTCATGAATTCGATCGAGATCGAGACGTTCAGCATCGGGCCGTTCTCGATCCGGTGCGGGGCGTTCTGCTTCCAGGTGACCATGGAGCCGGGCGTCAACTCGACGGCCTGGGCGCCGGCGTCCCACGCGGGCTCGAAGGCGAACTGTTCGGCGGTCTCGCGCAGCACGATCTTCTCCAGGGCCAATTCGCCGACGTAAGGATCGGCGACCGGATAGACCCAGACCTTCTTGACGCCCCGGATCTGCCACAGCGACACCAGCGGCACGTCGAGATGGTAGAAGACCTGGGCGTTGGCGCTGCTGATCAGCATGCCCAGATCGCGCTTGAAGGTCTTGAGGCCCGGGACCTCCCTCTCCTTCTCGGCGAAGATCTCGTCGCAGAGGGCGGCGTATTCGGGGACGTGGTCGTTGGTGTGGCGGAGGTTCAGCCAGATGCGGCCGGCCTTGGCGGCCTCCAGCAGCTGGTCGCCCGACAGGTTGCCAGCCGAGCCCTTGCGCCAGGTGGTCCAGGCCTTGGGGTCCTCACCCATGGTGAAGACGCCCAGCAGCTCGCGCGGATAGCGGTCGAGCAGGCGCGCCAGGCCTTCGTCGTCGAACATCGGCCGCTCGTGCAGGCCGTGCTTGAAGACGAGGTTTTCCTTGCCGAAGGCCTTGGCCTTTTCCGGGGTCCAGTCGTGGATGATGGTCATGACGCCAGCCTCACGCCGAGTGTCCGTAGAAGTGGATCTTGAAGGGGCCCCACCACAGGGTTTTGCCGAGGCCGCGAGCGGCGCGGTCGAGCCATTCGGCCCGGTCGCCGGCGCGGGTCAGCCACTTGAAGCCGGCCACGGCCCCGAACAGGGCGGCCTGGACGACGCCGACCGCCATCCAGCGGGCAACCCCCGCCCGATCCGGTGGAACGGCGGCGGCGCAGTGGGCCGAGGGGCCCTGGCCGTAGGCGAAGGCGCGGCGGATCGTGTAGTCGAGGGTCAGGCGCTCGGGCAGCGGGTCTTCCCAGACCCAGGCCGCCGGCTCCCAGGCGAAGACCGCGCCGGCCGCCTGCATATGGCCAAACAGCATGTCGTCCTCGCCGCCGATATGGTTGCGCTCGACGGCGAAGGGCGCGAGCGGATCGGGCAGGCTGGAACGCTTCAGCAGGCTGTCGCCGCAGCCGTAATAGTGGTCGATGACGCCGGCCTGATCCGGGCCCAGGCGCGAGAAGAACCGCTCCAGATAGTCGCGATGGGCGGAGCCTTCAGGCGCGCGGCCGCGGACGGGTCCGAAGACGACGTCGGCGGCATAGCGGTCCTGAGCCGCCAGCAGGGCCGCCAGCCAGCCGGCCGGAGCCTCCTCGTCGTCGTCGAGGAAGGCGATGAACTCGCCGGACGCCTTGGCCATGCCGGCGTTGCGGGCGTTGGCGACGCCGGCGCGGGGCTCGTGCACGTAGTGGACGGGGAACGGCGCTTGCGCGGCCAGAGCCTCGGCGACCGGTTGCGCCGAGGGCGTCTGGTCGTTGTCGACGATCACGAGCTCGAGCTCGGCGTGATCCACCCCGGCCTGGGCCAGGACCGAGCGGGCCGCGACGGTGAGGCCGCCGGGCCGACGCTGGGTCGGGATCATGATCGTCACGCGCGCCATCAGACCTCCATCGTCGCGTTGCGGCGGCGGCCCTGGGAGGCGACGGCGTCGACCAGCCCCTTCACGCGCCCGCCCATCGTAAGCTCGGTGCTGGCGATGATGTCCATGCGCCGGCGCAGGCGCGCAACCGGTCCCTGGCCGTTGGCGCCGGCCAGAGCCCAGACGCCTTCCACCGAATGGGCGACGCGGCCGGCCATGCTGGCGGCGGTGACGGCGCCGTCGGCGATCAGGGTCTGGGTCAGGCCGTAGGAGTGCTTGTAGTGATCCGAGCCTGGACCAAGGTCGTAGCGCGACAGGCCCAGTTCCGGCATGGCCGCGATGGCCCGGGGGAAGAAGATCTGGCCCGGCGACCAGGCGGCGAAGGCCGGATTGGTCGAGGCGATCCACGGGTGGTAGGTCGCGCCCTGGCGCACCCCGAAGTGGCCGGCCACCAGCTGGCCGCCGGCGTAGAGGTTGATCATCAGCCCCCGGAAGTCGCCCTCGCGGGTCTCGAACAGGGTCTGGAACAGGTCGCGCGTCCATTGCGGGCGCAGGAAGTCGTGCACGCCGGTGCGCTCGATCTGCTCGCGCTTCCAGGCGATCAGCTGGTCGAACGACTCCTGGGAATGGTCGGCGGCCTTCAGCACCACCTGCCCCATCTCGCGCTCGAGCTTGTTGTCCAGGCGGCGGTAGTTCTTGATCTTCTTGGGGCTGCCCGAACGGACGGCCTCCAGATAGGCGTCGACGTCGTCGCCGATATCGATGACGTAGGCCGCCGTCGTCGGCTCGGCGGCGAAGGCGTGAGCCGGATCGACAAGGCCGGTGTAGCGGAACACAGCCAGGTCGGCGGCGCGCAGCACCTGGGCCGCGTCGATCTCGACGCCGGGCTTGGCGATCAGGCCATGATAGTCGGACAGCGGCGCGCCGATCGGGCGGGCCATGCCGCCAGGGCGGCGATGGTGCGGCAGGAAGCCGATGGTCTCGCCCTCGCGCCGGATCACCGCCACCCGCGCGTCCTCGCGCACCCGGCCGACGGCTTGGGTGAAGTCAGGACCCAACAGCGGGCTGGCCAGGGCCGGATCGGCCGCGGCGAAGGCTCGCCACAGGGCCACGTCCGCCTGGGCCATGTCGGCGGGGTGCAGGGTCTCGACTTGCAGCATGTCCACCTGTCCTAATCCGGCTCGGCTAAGGAATGATGGAAACAATTCTGCAACCTCGGGGCCAACCTCAGGATACGAAGGTCGCGCCCAGGATGCGTTCGAGCCAGACCTTATCGGTCTCGTCGAAGGCGGCGGGGCGGTCGGAATCCACGTCGAACACCGCCAGCAGGCGGCCTTGCCCGTCGAACACCGGCACGACGATCTCGCTGGCCGAGCGGGCGTCGCAGGCGATGTGGCCCGGGAAGGCGTGGACGTCGGCGACCAGCTGGGTCTGGCCGGTTTCGGCGGCCGCGCCGCAGACTCCTCGCCCAAAGGCGATGCGCAGGCAGCCCAGCGTGCCCTGGTAGGGACCGACGACGAGCTCGCGCTCCTTGGCCGGATCGACGACGTAGAAGCCAGTCCAAAAATAGTGGTCGAAGCTGTTGGCCAGCATCGAGGCCACGGTGGCCATGCGGGCCGTCACGTTGCCTTCGCCGTCGAGCACCGAGGCGATCTCGTCGGCCACCTCGGCGTAGCGGGCGGACTTGTCGGCGGAGAGGGTCTTGTCGTTGAAAGCTTCAGCCATGGTCCGGATATAGCGTGATCGTGCGCGGAAGCGAGCCCCCGCGCACGGCGTTTTCCCCAAGCTTCACCGTCCCGTTCCGGGCAAGGCCCGGAATGGCACAGCTCCTAGAATTCCTCCCAATCGCCGGGGCGCGATTGCGGGGCCACCTTCAGGGCGTTGGCCCCCTGGACGTAGCGTTCGCGGAAGGCCTCGCGGCGCGGGGCGGCCGGCTGGCGCGGCGGCGCGCGCAGTTCGCGGACCTCGGCGCCGACCTGGAAGCGGCCGATCAGGCGTTCGAGTTCGGCGGCCTCGCTGGACAAGGCGTGGCTGGCGGCGGTCGACTGCTCGACCATGGCCGCGTTCTGCTGGGTGACCTGGTCCATCTGGTTGACGGCGGTGTTGACCTCGGCCAGGCCGATGGCCTGTTCCTTGGCCGACGAGGCGATCTCGCCGACCAGGGCGTTGATCTCGGAGACCTGCTCCATGATCTGCTGCAGGGTCTCGCCGGTCTCGCCGACCAGGCGCACGCCCTTGCCGACCTCGTCGGTGGAGGCGCGGATCAGACCCTTGATCTCCTTGGCCGCGTCGGCCGAGCGCTGGGCCAGGGCCCGCACTTCCTGGGCGACGACCGCGAAACCACGTCCCGCCTCACCGGCCCGCGCGGCTTCGACGCCGGCGTTCAGGGCCAGGAGGTTGGTCTGGAAGGCGATCTCGTCGATGACGCCGATGATCTGGGTGATCGACTGCGACGACTTCTCGATGCCGCCCATGGCCTGGACGGCCTCGGTGACGACCTTGCCGCTCTTCTCGGCGTTGGCCTTGGCGCTCTCGGTCAGCTGACGGGCGCGCTCGGCGCCGTCAGAGCTCTTCTTCACCGTGGCGGTGATCTGGTCGAGGGCGGCGGCGGTCTGCTCCAGGCCCGCGGCCTGGCGCTCGGTGCGCTGGGCCAGGTCGTCGGAGGCGTGACTGATCTCGGCGCAGCCGGTGCGAATGCTCTGGGCGGCCGAGAGGATGCCGGCCATGGTCTGCTGCAGGCTCTCGACGGCGGCGTTGAAGTCGCGCGGCATCTTGCGGGCGTCGCCGGCGAAGCCGTCCTCGCGCATGCGCCAGATCAGGTCGCCGTCGGCCAGTTTCTCCATGCCTTCGCCCAGGGTGGCGACGGCGGCGGCCTGGGCCTTGGCGAAGGCCTCGGCCTCTTCGGCGTGGCGCTGGCGCTCGATCTCGGCGGCGGCGCGTTCGGCCTCCTGCTCGGCGCGGCGGCGCTGGCCGTCGGCCAGATCGTGGCGGAAACCGTCGAGGGCGCGGGCGATGGCCCCGATCTCGTCGCCGCCGGTCACGCCGGGCACCGGCTGGTCGTAGCGGCCTGCGCTCAGGGCGTCGACCGACTGGGTCAGGCCCGACAGCGGCTTGCGCACCAGGCTGGCGCTGGCCAGGAACAGGGCCAGCAGCACGGCGCCGGTGATCACCACGCCGCCGACCAGCAGGATCATGGCCAGGCGGTCGGCCGGACCGGTGATGGCCGAGCGCGGCACGTCCATGACCAGGGCCCAGGTGGTGTTCAGTTCGGGAATGGCGATGGGACGGATCATCCGCTCCATCTCCTCGTCGCCGACCTTGACGCCGCTGAACAGCGCCGCCTCGCCGCCGCTCAGGGCCGCCTTGACCTTGTCGGCGCCTTCGTCGGCATAGGCCGTGGTGCGCTTGTCGGCGTCTGGGTGGGCGACCCACTTGCCGGCCGCCGACAGCAGCATGACGCGGCCGCCGCCCAGGGGCTTAAGTTGTTCGAGGCGCTTGGAGACGCCGTCCAGCGACAGGTCGACGCCGGTCGCGCCCAGGAACTGGCCGCCGATCATCGCCGGATAGACCACCGAGGTCATCAGCTCGGTCTTGCCGGCGACGGTGTAGGGATAGGGCTCCAGCAGCGCGGCCTTATGGGTGTCGCGCGGGATCGTGTAGTAGGGCTGGCTGTATTCGTTGCCCTCGTTGAGGGGCTGGAACACCACCTTGCCGTCGGCGTGCACCCAGTACGGGGTGAAGCTGCCGTCGGGATTGGCGCCCATCTCGGTCTGGCCGGCGAACTCGGCGTCGCGGCCGTCCAGGGCGTTGGGCGCGGCCATGAACCAGCTGCCCATGACGATCGGCGTGGCGTCGGCCTGGGGCCGCAGCATCTCGATATAGGTCTTGCGGTCGCGCAGGCCGGCCGAATGGGCGGCGGCGATCGCGCCGGCGGTCGAGCGCGAGGTGGCCTCGACCCGGCCGATCTCGGTGCGGATCTGCTCGATGGCGTCGTCGGCCACGGCGTCGGCGTAGCGGTGCGTCAGCCCCGCCACGATGCCGGAGGTGTGCATCGACACCGCCACGGCGGCCGCGATCAGCAGAAGACCGATGGCCAGACCGGCCACCGTCACCAGCTTCCACGCAATGGTCAGCCGACCGAACGCCTTCATAAAAGAATCTCCACAGCCCGAGCCTTAAGCTTGGTTGTGGCGCTCGATTCCTAACGGCGCTTTAACCGAGATTAACCTGCGACAATCTGGCGCCTGCAAGGCTTGCGGTCGAAGCGACCGCGTGCAACTTCAAGGCTCTCCACAACTCGCGCCTCAGCCGCGCAGCGCACGCATGTTTGGATTTCGCGACCGCCTCGAATGGCGACGCCGCCATCGCTACGACGGCACGCAGAGGCCCGATTGGAAGGGACAGGTTCGGCTGGACCTGAGCGTCAGGCGACACTTCGGCTTCGCCAGAGGAACCAGCTACCAGTTCGCGGTCGGCCGCTGGCCCGATCCCATCGGCGACAGCCTGGTGCTGCGCGAGGACGGGTTCGATCTGGTCTTTCCATTGTTGGGCGCCGCCTGGCCCGCCATGCCGCCCTATGTTCGCTGGGGCGCCAACGTCATTCCCGTAGAAGCCCGGACGGCCTTCGCCGCCGCGTTGCGTCTTGAAGTGTCCCGCCTGCGTCGCTTGCGGTTCGCCGCCGCCATGCCTCCTGGTCGGCGACCGACCCCGCACCGGCTGGCGGCCTTCGCGCCGAAGGTTTTCCGCTCGGGCGAATACTCGGTCGAGGAGATCCGGCAGGCGTTCGCTGACAACCCGCTGCGTTATCTCGAAGCGGCGCGGCTGTTCGAAACGCTGGCGGCGTGGCTCGACGGCGTGGCCGAAGTCGAGCCGGTCAGCCTGCTGGGGATATGAGGCGGCCGAAGCCGCCTCGCCTTCCCTACCCCTTCGCCAGCTTGACCAGCTGGACCAGGATCTTCTCGGCCGCGTCGAGACGCTGAGCCGGCGTATCCCATTCGCCCTTGACCACGACCTTCTGGTCGGGACGAGCCTTCCAGATCAGGTTGTTCTTGCCGATGAACTGCATCAGCGGCAGCGGGTTGGCGAACTCGTCGTTGCGGAAGCTGAGCACCGCGCCCTTGGGGCCGACGTCGATCTTGGCGACATTGGCTTCGCGGCACATGCCCTTGATGCCGACGACCTTGAGCAGGGAGTCGGTCTCGGGCGGCAGCGGGCCGAAGCGGTCGATCATCTCGGCGGCCAGGGCTTCGCGGTCGGCGGCCTTTTCGGCTTCAGACAGGCGGCGATAGAGCGACAGGCGCACATTGAGGTCGGGCACGTAGTCGTCGGGGATCATCACGGCCGCGCCGGTGTTGATCTGCGGCGACCAGGCGCGGTCCTCCAGCAGGGCCTCGGCGCCCTGACGCTCGCGCAGGGCCGCCACCGCGTCCTCCAGCATCTGCTGGTAGAGTTCGACGCCGATCTCCTTGATGTGGCCGCTCTGCTCGTCGCCGAGCAGGTTGCCGCCGCCGCGGATGTCGAGGTCGTGGCTGGCCAGCTGGAAGCCGGCGCCCAGGCTGTCGAGCGACTGCAGGACCTTCAGGCGCTTCTCGGCCGACAGGGTGATCTGCTTTTCGGCCGGCGTCGTCAGATAGGCGTAGGCCCGGGCCTTGGAGCGGCCGACGCGTCCACGGATCTGGTAGAGCTGGGCCAGGCCGAACATGTCGGCGCGGTGCACCACGAGGGTGTTGGCCGAGGGGATGTCGAGCCCGCTCTCGACGATCGTCGTGGCGAGCAGCACGTCGTACTGGCCCTCGTAGAAGGCGGTCATCACCTCCTCGAGCTGGGTGGCGCTCATCTGGCCGTGGCCGACGACGTACTTGATCTCCGGCACCTGGGTGCGGAGGAACTTCTCGATGTCCTCCAGGTCCTTCAGGCGCGGCACGACGTAATAGGCCTGGCCGCCGCGATACTTCTCGCGCAGCAGGGCCTCGCGCACGGTGACGGCGTCGAAGGGCGTGATGTAGGTGCGCACCGCCAGACGGTCGACTGGCGGGGTGGCGATGATCGACATCTCCCGGATGCCCGACAGCGCCATCTGCAGCGTGCGCGGAATGGGCGTGGCGGTCAGGGTCAGCATGTGCACGTCGGCGCGAAGCTCCTTGAGCTTCTCCTTGTGCTTGACCCCGAAGTGCTGCTCCTCGTCGACGATGACGAGGCCCAGGTCCTTGAAGGCGACCTGCTTGCTGAGCACCGCATGGGTGCCGACGACGATCTCCAGCTGACCGTTGGCCAGGCCCTCGCGGGTGTCGGCGGCTTCCTTGCCGGTGACCAGGCGCGACAGGCGGGTGACCTTGATCGGCCAGCCCTGGAAGCGCTCCTTGAACGTCTTGTAGTGCTGGCGGGCCAGCAGCGTCGTCGGGCAGACGATGGCCACCTGCTTGCCGCTCATGGCCACCACGAAGGCCGCGCGCAGGGCGACTTCCGTCTTGCCGAAGCCGACGTCGCCGCAGATCAGGCGGTCCATCGGCTTGCCCGAGGCCAGGTCTTCCAGCACGTCGTGGATGGCGTTGAGCTGGTCGTCCGTCTCCTCGTAGGGGAAGCGGGCGCAGAACTCGTCGAACACGCCCGACGGCGGATCGGTCTCTTCCACCGACTTCAGCGAGCGGGCGGCGGCGATCTGGATCAGGCCTTCGGCCATGATCCGCAGACGCTCCTTCGCCTTGGCCTTGCGGCCCTGCCAGGCCGCGCCGCCCAGCTTGTCGAGCTGGACGTTCTCGCCGTCGGCGCCGTAGCGGGTGAGCAGGTCGATGTTCTCGACCGGCAGGTAGAGCTTGGCCTCGCCGCCATACATCAGGTCGAGGCAGTCATGCGGCGCGCCCTGCACGTCGAGGGTCTTGAGGCCCTCGTAGCGGCCGATGCCGTGGTCGATGTGGACGACGAGGTCGCCGGGCGTCAGGGCGCTGGCCTCGGCCAGGAAGTTGGCGGCGCGGCGCTTCTTGCGCGGGCGGGCCAGACGATCGCCGAGGATGTCGGTCTCGGAGATGACGGCCAGGCTGTCAGTCTCGAAGCCGGCGTCGAGCGGCAGGACGACGCGCTGGGGGACCTTCGGATCGTTGGCCTTGGCCGCCTGCCAGTAGCCGGCATAGGGGATCTTCTTGAGGCCGTGGTCGGCCAGCATGGTCCCGAGGCGCTCGGACGAGCCTTCCGACCACGAGGCGAAGAGAACGCGTTTCCCCTCCCCGGCCAGTTTCTTGGCGTGGTCGGCGGTGGCCTCGAACAGGTTGACGCTGTCCTGGGCGCGCTCGGCGGCGAAGGTGCGGCCATGCTTGGCGCCCATGTCGACGACGTCGAGCCCCTGGGGCTGGAACGGCGTGAACTGGCGGTGCGGACGGTCGGAGACCGCCTCGTCCCATTCCTTGGCGGTCAGGTAGAGGGCGTGCGGCTCCAGCGGGCGGTAGGCCGACTTGCGGTCGGCGGCGGCGCGGGCGTCGTAGGCGTCGGCGATCATCGCCAGGCGCTCGTCGCGGGCCTCGGCCGTCTGGTGATCGACGCCGACCAGGGTTCCGGCTGGCAGATAGTCGAAGATCGTCGCCATCCGCTCGTAGAACAGCGGCAGCCAGTGCTCCATCCCTGCGCGGCGGCCGCCGTCGCTGACCGCGGCGTAGAGCGCATCGTCGCCCGGCGCGCCGAACAGGCGCACGTAGGAGCCCCGGAAGCGCGAGATGGCGTCGGCGTCGAGCAGGGCCTCGCTGACTGGCAAGAGCTCGATCGACTTCAACTGCTTGGTCGAGCGCTGGGTCTCCGGATCGAAGGCGCGGATGCTTTCCAGCGTGTCGCCGAACAGGTCGAGACGCACAGGCTCTTCGGCGGCCGGCGGATAGACGTCGATGACGCCACCCCGGATGGCGAATTCGCCGCGTTCGGAGACGGTGGAGGCGCGGACATAGCCGTTGACGGCGAAGTAGCGCTCCAGGTCCTTGATATCGACCGACTGGCCGACCTTGGCGCCGTAGCTGGCGCGGAGAAGCACTTCCTTGGTGGGCACGCGCTGCAGGAGCGCGGGCGCGGCGACGACCAGCATGGCCGCCTTGCCCTCGCCAAGGCCGTTGGCCAGGCGGTGCAGGGTGCACATACGGGTGGCCGCGACTCCGGCCGAGGGGCCGATGCGGTCATAGGGCAGGCAGTCCCACGAGGGCAGCAGCACCGCCTCGATCTCGGGGGCGAAGAACTTCAGGGCGTCGATGAAGGCGCTGGCCCGGGCCGTGTCGCGGGCCACGAACACGGTCAGGCCACCCCGCGCGCGGGCGATGTCGGCCATCGCCAGGGCGTCGAAGCCCTCGGGCGCGCCGGCCAGGGTCAGGCCGCCGGCGGCCTTGGCGATCTGTTTGGCGTCGTAGGCCATGCTGCTCTTCAAGTATGGGCGAGGAACAACCCGCCGAGATGCAAAGGGTTCAGGCGCCGTCGCCGACAGGCCGCGAAGTGTGGGCCTCGAAGCGGAACTTGCGGATCATGGCCATGATCTCGGTCTCGAAGGCCTCGGGCGTGGCCTCCTGGCCGACGATCCAGGCGTAGATCTCGCGATCGGACTGTTCGAGCAGGGTTTCCAGCACGTCGAGCTGGTCGGGGGGCAGGGTCGGGCCAAGCGTATCCGCGAACGGCCCCAGAATGAGGTCCGCTTCACGGAAGCCGCGATGCCAGGCCCGGAACTTCAGCCGCCGAAGGCGGGCGTCGTGATCGATGGTCATGCGGCCGCCGATATAGAGCGCGCCGCCGCCGGGCGCCAGCTTTGCGGCGTCGATTGACCGCGCCTGCTGACGGCTTTAGGCGCGAGGGCATGGCTTCCTTGATGATCCAGGGCTGCGGCTCCGACGTCGGCAAATCGACCCTGGTCGCGGGGTTGTGCCGACTTTTCGCCAATCGCGGCCTGGTGGTGCGGCCGTTCAAGCCGCAGAACATGTCCAACAACGCGGCCGTCACCGCCGACGGCGGCGAGATCGGGCGGGCACAGGCCCTTCAAGCGATCGCCTGCCGCACGCCGGCCAGCGTGCACATGAACCCGGTGCTGCTCAAACCCCAGAGCGATGTGGGCGCCCAGGTGGTGGTGCAGGGTCGCGTGGTCGGCAATTACAAGGCCCGGGCGTTCCAGGGGCTGAAGCCGGATCTGCTGGCCACGACGCTGGACAGCTATCGAAGGCTGGCGGCCGAGGCCGACCTTGTGTTGGTCGAGGGCGCGGGCAGTCCGGCGGAGACCAACCTCCGAGCCGGCGACATCGCCAACATGGGATTCGCCCACGCCGCCGACGTGCCGGTGGCGCTGGTCGGCGACATCGACCGGGGGCACGTGATCGCGGCCCTGGCCGGGGCGCACCTGGTGCTCGACGAGGCCGACCGGGCGCGGATCAAGGGCTTCATCATCAACAAGTTCCGGGGCGATCCGGGGCTGTTCGACGACGGGCGGACCGAGATCGCGCGCCTGACGGGCTGGCCGGATCTGGGCATGGTCCCGTGGCTGCCGCCGGTGCGGTTCCTGCCGGCCGAAGACGCCGTGGTGCTGGAGCGCGGCGCCGCCTCTGCCGAAGGCCGCCGCGCCAAGGTGGTCGTGCCTATGCTGTCGAGGATCGCCAATTTCGACGACTTCGACCCGCTGCGGAACGATCCGGCGATCGATCTGATCTTCCTGCCGCCCGGCGGCGTGCTGCCGGCCGACGCGGACCTGGTGATCCTGCCGGGCACGAAGGCGACGCTGGCGGATCTGGCCTTCCTGCGCGCCAACGGCTGGGATGTCGACATCCTCGCCCATGCCCGGCGCGGCGGCCGGGTGCTGGGCGTCTGCGGCGGCTACCAGATGCTGGGCCGGACGCTGAGCGATCCGGACGGCGTCGAGGGCGCGCCGGGCTCGGCGCCGGGGCTTGGCCTGCTGGACGTCGAGACCGTGCTGGCCAGCGACAAGACGGTGCGGCCGGTCACCGGGCGCCTGGCCGACGGCGCGGCCTTCGAGGGCTACGAAATCCATGTCGGCCGCACGACCGGCCCCGGGACCGCGCGACCGCTGCTGACCATCGATGGCCACGGCTCGGACGGCGCCGTCTCGGCCGACGGTCGGATCGCCGGCGGCTACGTCCACGGCCTGTTCGACAAGGCCTCGGCGCGAACCGCCCTGCTCGCCCCGCTCGGCGTGACGGCTGACGGCCAGGATCAGTCGGCGCGGGTCGATGCGGCGCTCGACGAGATCGCGCAGATCCTGGAGCAATCGCTGGACATCGCCGCCATCGCCCGCATCGCCGGGCTGCCCTGACCGGTTTCCCTGGCCCTGGCTCCTGGCGGCGGTCAAACTCCGCCTGACGAATCCCGACAAGGAGCCACCATGCCCCGCCGCGCCGTATCCGCCCTGCGCGCCTTCCTGCGCAGCGAAGCCGCCGGCGGGGTGCTGCTGATGATCGCGGCGGCGGCGGCGTTGGTCGTGGCCAACTCGCCGCTGGCGGACGGCTATTTCCACGCCCTGCACGCCTATCTCGGCCCGCTGTCGGTCGAGCACTGGGTCAATGACGGGCTGATGGCGGTGTTCTTCCTGCTGGTCGGCCTGGAGATCAAGCGCGAGGTCGTGGACGGCGAGCTCTCGACCTGGCCGCGCCGCGCCCTGCCCGGCTTCGCGGCGCTGGGCGGGATGGTCGTTCCGGCGCTGGTCTACCTGCTGATCGCCCGCGACGCGCCAGAGGTTCGGGCCGGCTGGGCGATCCCGGCGGCGACGGATATCGCTTTCGCTCTGGGGGTGCTGTCGCTGCTGGGACCACGCGTGCCGGGCGCACTGAAGATCTTCCTGGCGGCCCTGGCGATCATCGACGACCTGGGCGCGATCCTGATCATCGCCCTCTTCTACACCGACCACCTGACCCTGTGGGCGCTAGGCGGCGCGGCCGTCGTGCTGGCCGCGCTCATCGCGCTGAACCGGCTGAAGGTGACGGCGCTGTGGGCCTATCTGCTGCTGGGCGCTGTGCTTTGGGTGCTGTTCCTGAAGTCGGGGATCCACGCGACGCTGGCCGGCGTACTGCTGGCCATGACCATTCCGCTGTCGCCCGACCACAGCCGCTCGCCGCTGCACAGGCTGGAGCACGGGCTTAATCCGTGGGTGGCCTATCTGATCGTGCCGGTCTTCGGCTTCGCCAATGCGGGCGTCGCCCTGGGCGGTCTTTCCGCCTCGGCCCTGGCCGCGCCGGCGACGCTGGGAGCCGCGCTGGGCCTCTTCCTGGGCAAGCAGGCCGGCGTCTTCGCCTTCAGCGCCGCCGCCATCGGGCTGGGACTGGCGCGCAAGCCGTCGGGCGTGAACTGGGGCCAGCTCTACGGCGTGGCGGCGCTGTGCGGGGTGGGCTTCACCATGAGCCTGTTCATCAACAACCTGGCCTTCGACGCCGAACTGCTGCGCGAAGAGACCAAGATCGGCGTGCTGGCCGGCTCGCTGGCGTCGGCCCTGCTGGCCTGGCTGATCTTCACCCTCGCTTGCCAGACGCCTCGACGCAGCGTCTGATCGCCGTTCAGTGAGGCGCTGCGTAATGCGCCGGGGAGGAAGCATGAGCGCCGCGCCACGACGATCGAACGCCGTCCTGGCGGCCTATGCCTCGCCCACCCTGCCGCTTGCGGGCCTGGGCCTGCCGCTGGTGGTCTACCTGCCTGAGTATTACGTCAGCGAGCTTGGCCTTTCGCTGTCGGTCGTCGGGACCGCCTTCCTGCTGGTGCGGCTGGCCGACATCATCCTGGATCCGATCCTGGGCGGCCTGATGGACCGCACGCGGACCCGCTGGGGCCGCTTCCGGCCCTGGCTGATCGCCAGCGCCCCGCTGCTGATGGCGGCGTCCTACGCCCTGTTCATGGCCAAGCCCGGGATCGGACCGGTCTTCCTCTGGGCCTGGCTGATCATCGCCTATGTCGGCTTCTCGATGGCGGTGCTGGCGCAGACGGCGTGGGGGGCGGTGCTGTCGCCTGACTACCAGCAACGCTCGCGGATCTATGGGTTCTGGGGCGCGGGCAACGTGATCGGCATGATCCTGGTGCTGCTGCTGCCGCCGCTGATGGCCTTCGCTTTCAAGGGGAACCACGCCTCGGGGATCGCGGCCATGGGCTGGTTCATCATCGTGCTGACGCCGCTGACGGCGCTGCTGGCCAGCGTGGTCGTCGGCGAACCGGCCGCGCCGCCCCAGCGCCACGAGGCGGGTATCAAGCAGTATCTGGGCCTGCTGACACGCCCCAGCGTGCAGAAGCTCTTGGCGGCCGACCTGCTGATGGGCTTAGCGCCCGGCATCGGCGGGGCGCTGTTCTTCTTCTTCTTCGAGCGCATCAAGGGCATCCCCAAGGACCAGGCGGGGATCCTGCTGCTGATCTATTTCGTCGCCGCCCTGGCCGGCGCGCCGCTGTGGCCCTGGCTGGCCAAGACCCTGGGCAAGCACACCGCCCTGGCCATCGCCGGGATCATGTACGCCGTCTTCCAGATGGCCGCGATCCTGACGCCCCCGGGCATGAACCTGTTCGGCGTGGCGGTGCTGGTGCTGGCCGGCCTGCCCTATTCGGCCGCGCCGCTGCTGGTGCGCTCGATGATGGCCGACATCGGCGACGAGGAGCGGCTCAATACCGGCGTCGACCGCACCGGCCTGCTCTACGCCGTCGTCAACGGCACGGTGAAGCTGGGCTTCGCCCTGGCCATCGGCGTCTTCCTAGTGCTGGAGAAGCTCGGCTTCGACCCCAAGGTGCCCAGCGCCCAAGGCGATACGGCGCTGATCGTGCTCTACACCGTTGTGCCGGCGGCGCTCGGGGTGCTGGTCTGCCTGATCATCGTACGCTATCCGCTGGACGCCAGACGCCACGCCGAGATCCGCGCCCAACTGGACGCGCGCGACGCCGCCGAGGCCGCCACCGCCGCAGACACGAGCCCGCATGACCGCCGCCCCGACCCCAGCCCCGCGTCCTCTGCAGCCGAGTGAGGAGCATCCGCTCTTCACCCTGGTGGAGATCATGGCCCGCCTGCGCGACCCCGACCACGGCTGCCCGTGGGACGTGGAGCAGACCTTCGCGACCATCGCGCCCTACACGGTCGAGGAGGCCTACGAGGTCGCCGACGCCATCGAGCGGAACGACCTGTCGGACCTGAAGGAGGAACTGGGCGACCTGCTGCTGCAGGTGGTGTTCCACTCAAGGATGGCCGAGGAACAGGGCGCGTTCGACCTGGCGGGCGTGGCCCAGTCGATCTCTGACAAGATGATCCGCCGACATCCGCACGTGTTCGGCGACCACGCCTATGACGATCTGGCCGACCAGAAGGCCGGCTGGGAGGAGCTCAAGGCTCAGGAGCGCAAGGCCAAGAAGAAGGGCGGCGTGCTCGACGACGTGCCGGCCGGCCTGCCCGCCCTGACCCGCGCGGTGAAGCTGACCAAGCGCGCCGCCCGCGTCGGCTTCGACTGGCCCTCGACCGACGAGGTGCTGGCCAAGCTGGCCGAGGAAGTCGCCGAACTGCAGGTCGAGATCGACGCCGGCGACCAGGCCAAGGCCCGCGAGGAGCTGGGCGACATCCTGTTCGTCTGCGCCAACCTGGCCCGCAAGCTCGACGTCGAACCCGAGGACGCCCTGCGCGCCACCAACGCCAAGTTCGCCCGGCGCTTCGCATTCATCGAGGCGGAACTGGCCAAGGACGGGCGAACGCCGGACCAGTCGGACCTGGCGGAGATGGACGCGCTGTGGGACGCGGCGAAGGCGGCCGAGAAGAAGTGACCTTCTCCCATCGGGAGAAGGTGGCGGCCGGAGGCCGTCGGATGAGGGGTTAGGGACTGAAGACGTCGTGCCGGCACGACGTCCAAAGGCGTACCCCCTCACCCTCCCATCGCTTCGCGACGGGCCCCTCCCTCTCCCCATGGGAGAGGGAAAGAGTCACTCCCCGATCGGCATCACCCAGACACCGGGGAACTGACGCTCGAAGCGGCCCTGCGCTTGGGGGTCCATGCGGGCCACCAGGTGCACTTCGCCGTCTTCGCGATCGTCGCGCTCGACCACGCGGCCGTTGCGGTAGATCCAGGCCAGGGCCTCGCCGTCGGCCGGCGACAGGCGCAGGGCGATGGGCGGGGTGTCGTCGATCAGACCGCCGACGCGCTTGAGCAGCTCGGCGCAGCCTTCGCCGGTGACGGCCGAGACCGCCGAGGCGTCGGAGCGCTTGGCGCGGCCTTCGAGGATCTCGCGTTCCTCGCCGTCGACCAGATCGATCTTGTTCCAGACCTCGACGACGGTCTTGCCCTCGTCGGCCGTGACCTTCAGCTCGGTCAGCACCGCCTGGACGTCGCGGGCCTGGGAGTCGGTGTCGGGGTTGGCGACGTCGCGCACGTGCAGGACCACGTCGGCCTCCTGCACCTCCTCGAGGGTGGCGCGGAAGGCCTCGACCAGCTCGTGCGGCAGGTCGGAGATGAAGCCGACGGTGTCGGACAGGATGGCCGGACGGCCGTCGGGCAGCTTGACCGTTCGCAGGGTCGGGTCGAGCGTGGCGAACAGCATGTCCTGGGCCACGACCTCGGCGTTGGTCAGGCGGTTGAACAGGGTCGACTTGCCGGCGTTGGTGTAGCCCACCAGCGCCACGGTCGGGTACGGGACCTTCTTGCGGGCGCTGCGGTGCAGGGTGCGGGTGCGCCGCACTTCCTCCAACTCGCGCTTGAGCTTGCCGATCGTGCCGGCGATCAGGCGCCGGTCGAGTTCGATCTGGGTTTCGCCGGGGCCGCCGGTGTTGCCGGTGCCGCCGCGCTGGCGTTCCAGGTGGGTCCAGGTGCGGACGAGGCGCGAGCGCTCGTAGTCGAGCCGCGCCAGTTCGACCTGCAGCTTGCCTTCGCGCGTGCGGGCGCGACGGGCGAAGATCTCGAGGATCAGGCCCGTGCGGTCGACGACCTTCACCCCCAGGCCGCGCTCGAGATTGCGCTGCTGGACGGGGGTGAGCTGGTCGTCGAACACGGCGACGTCGATATGCTCGACCTCGCAGATCGCCTTGAATTCCTGGATCTTGCCGCTGCCGAACAGGGTGGCGGGCGTGACGGTGCGCAACGGCGCGATGGCCGTTTCGACAACGTCGAGATCGAGGGCTACGGCGAGGCCGACGGCCTCTTCGAGACGCGCCTTGGGATCGCGCGCCTCGAGAGCGGCCTGCCCACGAGCAGGCCGCACCGGGTGGATCACGAACGCCTTAAGGATCGGGTCGGCGTGATCGATAAGTCCATCGGGGGACTTAGATGTGGATTTTGACAAAAGAGCCTTGGACTTAGTCGTCTTGATCGGCGCTCGGCTCGTACAGCTGAACGGGCTGAGCCGGCATGATCGTCGAGATGGCGTGCTTGTAGACCAGTTGCGACTGGCCGTCGCGGCGCAGCAGGACGCAGAAGTTGTCGAACCAGCTGACCACGCCCTGCAGCTTGACGCCGTTGACCAGGAAGATGGTGAGCGGCGTCTTGGACTTGCGCACGCTGTTCAGGAAGGTGTCCTGAAGGTTTTGTTTCTTGTCGGCGGACATTGGGGATTCCCCTCTCGTTGATTTCGGAGGGCAACACGCCCTCCACACAAACAAGTTCATGCTAGAGCATTTTTCGCCGTTGGACATGGCCTTCGGCGAAAAATGCACGCGTGGCGGCGAGGAAGCTTAGATCGCTCCCGCCTTCGCCCGCTCGATATAGGCGCGCCGCAGGCGGCTCGCCACCGGCCCGACCGTTCCATCCCCGATCTTGTCGCCGTCGATGCTGACGATCGGCGTGACCAAGCTGCCGGCGCCGGTGATGAAGGCTTCCCGGGCGGTCTTGGCCTCTTCCACGGTGAACGGCCGCTCCTCGACCGGAAGGCCCGCTTCGGCGATGACGTCCAGCAAGGTCAGGCGGGTGACGCCGCGCAGGATGTTGGCCTGGGTGTCGCGGGTGCGCAGACGGCCATCCGCATCGACGATCCAGGCGTTGGACGAGGCGCCTTCGGTGACCAGGCCCAGGTCGTCGACGAACCAGGCCTCGATGGCGCCGCGCTCGCGGGCGGCCTGCTTGGCCAGGGCGTTGGGCAGCAGGCCGATGGTCTTGATGTCGCAACGGCCCCAGCGGTTCTCGGGCACGGTGACGACGCCGGAGCCCTTGGCGGCCTTGGCCTCGGCGGCGGCGCGATCGACCGAACGGGCGGTGATCACCACGGCCGGCGGCACGTCCGGATTGGGGAAGGCGTGGTCGCGCTTGGCGACGCCGCGGGTGACCTGCAGGTAGACGAGGCCCTCGCGCACCTGATTGCGGCGGATGGCTTCGCGCAGCACGATGGTCAGCGCCGCCTCGCTCATCGGGTGGGCGATGCGCAGTTCGTCGAGGCTGCGCCACAGGCGGGCGAAGTGGCCGGCGGCGTCGGCCAGCTTGCCGTCGAACACCGCCCAGACCTCATAGACGCCGTCGGCCAGCTGGTAGCCGCGGTCCTCGATGTGCACGGCGGCCTGGCCGTGACGCACGAAGCGGCCGTTGACGTAAGCGAAACGCGACATCGGGGTCCTTACTCTTCTTCCTCGCCGCGGCCGCCGGCCACGCCCAGAGACTTCAGCTTGCGGTGCAGGGCCGAGCGCTCCATGCCGATGAAGTTGGCCGTGCGCGAGATGTTGCCGCCGAACCGCAGGATCTGGGCGTTGAGATATTCGCGCTCGAACAGCTCGCGGGCCTCGCGCAGCGGCAGTGCGATGATCCGCTCGGCGCCGATCGCGCCCGAACCGCCGCTGGAGGGCTGGTCGGCCGCGTTCAGCATGTCGGCGGTGATCAGGTCGCCGGGCTCGCCCGCCGCCAGGATCAGCATCCGCTCGACGTTGTTGCGCAGCTGGCGAACGTTGCCCGGCCACGCCTGGACCTGAAGCGTCGCCAGGGCGTCTTCGCCGAGGCGACGGCGCTGCATGCCGGTGGCCTCGGAGATCCGCTCGACGAAATAGCTGATCAGCTCGGGGATGTCCTCGCGCCGCTCGGCCAGGCCGGGCACGCGCACGGGCACGACGTTGAGGCGGTGGAACAGGTCCTCGCGGAAGCGACCGGCGGCGATCTCCTCGCGCAGGTCGCGCGAGGTGGACGAGATCACGCGCACATCGACCTGCACGTCGTTGTCGCCGCCGACGCGGCGGAAACGCTGCTCGACCAGCACCCGCAGGATGCGGCTCTGGGTCTCGCGCGGCATGTCGGCCACTTCGTCGAGATAGAGAGTGCCGCCGTGGGCGCGCTCGAAGACGCCGATCTTGCGCGGACGACCGTTCTCGCCCTCCTCGCCGAACAGTTCGACGTCTAGGCGTTCGGGGGCCATGCCGGCCGAGCTGACGGCGACGAACTCGGCCTTGGTGCGGGCGCTGGCGCTGTGGATCAGGCGAGCGACCAGCTCCTTGCCCGAGCCGGGGGGACCGGCGACCAGCACGCGGCTGTTGGCCGGGGCGACCTTGGCGATCATCTGGCGCAGGGCCTGGGCGGCCTGCGACTTGCCCATCAGGCCGTCGGAGGCGAAGCTCTGGGCCCGCAGGCGGCGGTTCTCGCGCTTGAGGTTAGTCGCCTCCAGCGCGCGCTCGACCACCAGCAGCAGCCGGTCGGACTTGAACGGCTTCTCCAGGAACTCGTAGGCGCCGCGCTTGATGGCGCTGACGGCGGTCTCGATGTTGCCGTGGCCCGAGATCATGATCACCGGCAGGTCGGCGTCGAGCGTCTTGATCATATCGAGCAGCTCGAGACCGTCCATACCGCCGCCCTGCATCCAGATATCGAGGATCAGCAGGGCCGGCTTGCGGGCGCGGATGGCCGCCAGGGCCTGGTCGGAATCGGCGGCCGTGCGAACGGCGTAGCCTTCGTCCTCCAGGATCCCGGCCACCAGATCGCGGATGTCGACTTCATCGTCGACCACCAGCACGTCGGCGCTCATGTCATCTCCTCTACGCCGTGGACGGAAGGCGCGGCGGCGAGCCGCGCCGACGCCGGGAACTTCAGGACGACGCGCGCGCCGGCGTGGCCGTGCGCGTCGGTGAGGACCAGCTCGCCGCCGTGGTCCTCCATGATCCGCTTGACGATGGCCAGGCCTAGGCCCGTGCCCTTCTCGCGGGTGGTCACGTAGGGTTCGGCCAGCCGGTCGCGATCCTTGGCGGGCAGGCCGACGCCGTTGTCCTCGACGACGATGCAAAGGTTGTCGTCGTCGGAGACCAGGGTCGCGTCGATGTGGCCGCGCGGCTCGGGCGTCGCGTGGCGACGCGCGCCCACGGCCTCGCCGGCGTTCTTCAGGATGTTGGTCAGGGCCTGGCCGATCATGCGGGCGTCGCAATTGACCCAGACCGCCCCGCCCGGCTCGTCGATGACGACGTCGGTCTCGACATCGACCACCCGCTGGGCGAAGACGCCGGCCCGCAGCAGTTCGGCCACGTCGGCCGGCGCGAAGCGCGGCGCGGGCATGCGGGCGAAGGCCGAGAACTCGTCGACCATCCGGCCGATGTCGCCGACCTGGCGGATGATGGTGTCGGTGCAGCGGTCGAAGGTCTCGAGATCGCTAGTGATGTCCTTGCGGTACTTGCGACGGATGCGCTCGGCCGACAGCTGGATCGGGGTCAGCGGGTTCTTGATCTCGTGGGCGATGCGGCGGGCGACGTCCTTCCAGGCGGCGTTGCGCTGGGCGGCCATCAGGCGGGTGACGTCGTCGAAGGTCAGGACCTGGCCCTCGGCGGCGTGGCCGGCGGCCCGCACGCGCAGGCGCAGGGTCTCGCCGCCGCGCACGACATCGATCTCGACCTCCGCGTTGGGACGGCCCTGGCTGATCTCTTCCAGCACCTCGGCGAATTCGGGGGCGGCCTCGACGAGATCCTGGCCCACGGCCTCGTCGTCGAGCGCCAGCAGCGCGCCGGCGCGGCGGTTCAGGGCCGATATCCGGCCCGCGCCGTCCAGGCTGATGACCCCGGCGCTGACGCCCGACAGCACGGTCTCGATGAACTGGCGGCGCGACTCGGCGTCGAGGCTGGCGGCCTTCAGGGCGGCCTGCTGGGCCTGAAGATCGGCCGTCATCATGTTGAAGGCGTTGGACAGGGCCCGGATCTCCTCGGGACCAAGCTCGACATCGACCCGCGCGTCCAGATCGCCGGCCGAGACGCGTCCGGCCGCCTGGACGAGGCCCGAGACGGGGGCGGCGATCGAGTTGGCGGCGGCGATGCCGACCCAGACGGCGGCGACCAGCACCAACAGCGCGGTTTCGGCGTAGCTGAGGCCGAAGATCGCCTGGATGCGGGCCCGGTTCTCGGCGGCGTCGCGATAGGAGATCAGCGACTCTTCTGACTCGATCAGGTGGGCCAGGATGCCCTTGTCGATGGGCCGGGCGATGTAGAGGTAGCCGTCCTCGAAGCCCTTGAGCTTGTAGAGCGCCCGGAACAGGTCTTCGGACACGAAGCGTTGCGAGGTGATCTCGCCGGTGTCGGTCCAGCGGAAGCTGGAGGGCGGCGGGGCCAGGAACGGCGGAGCGTTCTCGGCCTCGGCCCTGGCGAGAATCCGGCCGTCGCGGTCGAGCACGTAGGCGGCCGAGAAGCCGTTGTCGTCGGCGAGGTTCTTCAGGAAGTGGCCAAAGGCGACCGGCGACTCGGCCATGGCCGGGGCGGCGGTGTTCAGCATGCCGGCCATCGGGCCCATGTGCTGGCTGATATAGGCCGTCTGCTCGGAGACGTAGGAGCGCGCCACGGTGGCCGAGTTCTCGACCACGGTCGTCACCCGCTTGCTGAACCAGCCGTCGACGCCGCGGTTGACCAGCACCCCGAAGAACAGGGCCACGATCACCGCCGGGGCGACGGCCGCCACCGAGAACAGGCCGACGAAGCGCAGGTGCAGGCGCGCGCCGGCGTCGCTGGAACGGGCGTCGATCAGATCGAGCAGCCGCCAGCCGACGATGGCCGCGATGCAGAGGATGAGGGCCAGGTTGAAGCCCAGCACCACCAGGATCACGGTGCTGGCCGGTCCGATCGGTCCGGTGGTCGGCGGCGACGAGGCCAGGCCGACGCCGGTGGCCGTGAGTACGGCCGCCAGGGCGTAACCGCCGCCGAGGACGTAGCGTGACCTCAGAAGCTCACGCCACCAGAGCCGGCTGAAGCGGCGCGGGCGGTCTTCCGATTCCGAAACTGACGGGATCGACGACATCGGGTTGAGTTTAGGGCGGGGTGTGCCCCAAACTCAACACCCATGTGCTGAAAAAGCGTCAGCAACCAAATCCGTTTAGCGCCTAGCGGCGACCGCGGCTCATCTCGACGCCCAGATCCTGGATCTTCTTGCGCAGCGTATTGCGGTTCAGGCCGAGGATTTCGGCCGCCCGCACCTGGTTGCCGCGCGTGGCCGACAGGGTCAGCTGGATCAGCGGACGCTCGACCTCCTGCAGCACCCGGTCGTAGAGACCGGCGGCCGGGACGCCGTCGGGCTGCTCGGCGAAGTGCGAGGCCAGGTGGCGCTCGACCAGGGCCGCCAGCGTGACCGGGCCTTCGTCGGCGCGGGGCGCGGGCGAATGGTCCTGCAGCTCGCGATCGACGATGCGGGCGGTGATCAGCTCCTCGGCGTAGAGAGCGCACATCCGCCGGATCAGGTTCTCCAGCTCGCGTACGTTGCCGGGCCAGGAGTGGCTCTTCATGCGGTCGAGCGCGCTCTGGTCGATGGTCTTGGCCGGCAGGCCTTCGCGGTTGGCGCGCAGCAGGAAGGTGCGTGCAAGGTCCGGGATGTCCTCCGAACGGTCGCGCAGGGGCGGCAGGCGCACCGGAGCGACGTTCAGGCGGAAGAACAGGTCTTCGCGGAACAGGCCCTGCTGGATCAGGCCGCGCAGGTCGCGATTGGTGGCGGCGATGATGCGGACGTTGGGACGACGGCCGGTCTTGGGGTTCACGACCGGCTCGGTGCCGTCGATCACCCGCAGCAGGCGGGTCTGGGCGTCGAGCGGCATGTCGCCGATCTCGTCGAGGAACAGGGTGCCGCCGTCGGCTTCGACGAGACGGCCGAGGTCGCCCTCCCCGCGGCCGAACAGCTCGGTCTCGACCCGCTCGCGCGGCACGGCCGCCAGGTTCAGGACCACGAACTTGCCGTCGCGGCGGCGGCCCAGGTCGTGCAGGGCGCGGGCGACCAGCTCCTTGCCGGTGCCGCTTTCGCCCAGGATCAGGACGGTGAGGTCGGCCCCGACCAGGCGGGCGATGGTGCGATAGACCTCCTGCATCGGCGCCGAGCGGCCGATCAGCGGCAGGCGCTCGTCGCGCATGGCGCGGGCCTGGGCCTTGGAGGCCTCGGCGTCGGCCGGACGCGACAGGGCGCGGCGGGCGGCCGCGGTGACGTCGTCGAGGTCGAACGGCTTGGAGACGTACTCGAAGGCCCCGGCGTCGGCGGCGTTGACCGCGGTCAGCAGGGTGTTCTGCGCGCTCATCACGATGATCGGCAGCTTCGGGCGCTCCTTGCGGATGCGCGGCAGCACGTCGAACACGTTCTCGTCGGGCATCATCACGTCGGTGACGACGAGATCGCCCTCCCCGTCGCTGACCCACTTGAGCAGGGTGGTGGCGTTGCCGGTGGCCCGGACCTGGTAGCCCAGACGGGTGAAGGCCTGGCTGAGGACGAGACGAACCGAAGAGTCGTCGTCAGCGATCAGAATCTTCTTGTTGGCGGCGTTCATCTACTCACGCGTCTCCCAAGGAGGGTTCGGGCGCCACAGGCAGCAGCACGCGGAAAACGGTGCGGCCGGGCTCGGATTCGAAATCGATCAGGCCGCCATGGGCCGTCACGAGCTTGGTGACCAAGGCCAGGCCAAGGCCGGTGCCGTTGGCCTTGGTGGTCACGAAGGGCTGAAACAGGTGCTCGCGCAGGCTCTGGGGCACGCCCGGCCCGTTATCCTGCACGCGGATCTCGATCGGCGCGCTGGAGGCCGGCTTGCCGTCCACGCCGCGCACTCGAACGCCGGGGCGCCAGGCGGTGTGGATGACCAGCTCGCCACGACCGTCGCCGCGCATGTGGGCGGCTTCCGAGGCGTTCTTCACCAGGTTCAGGAAGATCTGGATCAGATGGTCCTCATCGCCCCAGACCGGCGGCAGCGACGGATCGTACTGCTCGCGGAAGCGCAGGCCGTCGGCGACGCCGTTGACCACCAGCGCCCGCACGCGGTCGAGCACCTGGTGGATATTGACGGCCTCGCGCGGGGTCGGGGCCTGGTCGGAGAAGGCCTCCATGCGATCCACCAGGCGGCGGATGCGGTCTGTCTCGTCGACGATCAGCTGGGCCAGCGGCTGGTCGGCGGCGCTGGCGCCGGTCTTCAGCAGTTGGGCCGCGCCGCGGATGCCGGCCAGCGGGTTCTTGATCTCGTGGGCCAGCATGCGGCCAAGGCCCACGACCGAGCGCAGGCCCGCCGCGTCGGCGGCGTTCTCGACGCCCAGCGCGCCCTTGACGTGCAGGGTCAGCAGCACCGAACCGTCGCCCAGGGGCGAGGCGGCGCCGTCGGCCTCGAACGGCGGCTGGCCGAAGAGATTGACCTCGACACCGTGCTCGCGGACCAGCGCGCCTTCGAACACGGCGCGATCCATCAGCGAGACCAGCACCGAGCCGGGCGGCAGGGCGGCGCGGAAACGGCCGCGGGCGAGCAGCGAAAGGCCGTGGCCGAACAGGGCCTCGGCGGCCTCGTTGACGGCCACCAGGGCGCCGTCGCGGTCGACGACCAGGGCGGGCTCGGGGCTCAGCTCGAAGGCGGCGGCCTTCAGGGCGTCCAGCGCGGGACCGGTAATGGCGCGGGCGCGGTCGGTCATGCGGCGATCCTTCCGCCGGCGAGCCAGAGGTCGGCCAGGGCCGCCTCCAGAACAACCGGATCCTCTATGCGACAAAGGCTGGCGCGCGCCTGGCGGCGCGCTTCGGCGCTCTCCGGCCAAGGCGCGGCCTCGATGTAGGACGCCAGATGCTTGCGGAACATCTTGAGCCCCAGGCGGTCGCCGTAGAAGGCGAGGCTGCGACGGAAATGGGTCAGGACGATCGCCAGGCGCTCGTCGACGCCCGGTTCGACGAAGTCGCGGCCGTCCAGGGCCGCCTCGATGGCCTGAGCGATCCACGGGCGGCCATAGACGCCCCGACCGATCATCACGCCGTCGGCGCCCGATTGCTCGAGGGCGCGGCGAGCGCTGTCAGCGTCGGTGATGTCGCCATTGACGAGGACGGGCACAGAGACGGCGTTCTTGACCGCCGCGACGGCGGACCAGTCGGCCTCGCCCTTGTAGAACTGGCAGCGGGTGCGGCCGTGCACGGTGATCGCGCGAGCGCCGACGGCTTCGGCGCGGGCGGCGATCTCGGGGGCGTTGCGGCTGGCGTCGTCCCAGCCCAGGCGCATCTTGACGGTGACGGGCACGTCGACGGCCTCGACGGCGGCGGCGACCAGGGCCTCGGCCAGGTCGGGTTCGCGCATCAGGGCCGAGCCGGAAGCGGCGCCGGCGGTGACTTCCTTGGCCGGGCAGCCGAAGTTCAGGTCGATGATCTCGGCCCCGGCTTCAGCCGCCAGGCGGGCGCCGTGCGCCATGTGCTCCGGATCGCGGCCGACAAGCTGTACGACCATCAGCGGCAGGCCTTCGCCGACGGCCGCGCGGCGGACGACGTCGGGCCGGCCCTTCGCGAATTCCGCGCAGGCGACCATTTCGGTGGCCACGTATGAAGCGCCGAGGCGCGTGGCCGTTTCTCTGAACGGAAGGTCGGAAACGCCTGTCATAGGCGCAATCCACACCCGTCCGGGCACCGTGACGGCGCCGACTGCGAGCTGCTTGCTCATTTTATGATCATCCCCACCGCTGTGTTTTTAGGCACATTGTGCAGCGCAGTAAAGCCCTCCGTTCGCTGGACATGCGCGACGACAACGTTAGACACGGGCCATGACCTTCTCAGCCGTCGTCGTCGCCGCAGGCAGCGGAACCCGTGCCGGACCCGGCCAGGCCAAGCAGTGGCGGGATCTGGCGGGAAAGCCGATCCTGCGCTGGTCGGTCGAGGCCTTGCTGGCGGCCGGGGCCGCCGATCTCGTAATCGTTACCGATCCCACCATGCAGGACATCCTGGGCGAAACCTTGGCCGGCCTCGGCGGCTGGCGGTTCGCGCCGGGCGGCGCCACGCGGGCGCTGTCGGTACAGTCGGGCCTGGCCGCCCTCGCCCATCGCCCGGCCGACGAGCCGGTGCTGGTGCACGACGCGGCCCGCCCCTTCCTGACCAAGGCCGTCGTGGACGGCGTGCTGACGGCGCTGGAAAACGCCGACGGCGTGGTTCCCGCCCTGCCCGTGGCCGACACGCTCAAGTACGTTGGCAAGCGCGGCGGCGAGTCGGGGGCGACCACGACGTCGCGCGACGGCCTGTGGCGCGCCCAGACCCCGCAGGCCTTCCGCCGCGACCGCCTGCTGGCCGCTTACGCCGCCTGGAGCGGGCAGACCGAACCGACCGACGACGCCCAGGTGGTCGAGGCCCACGGAGGCAAGGTCGCCATCGCGCCGGGAGACCCGCTGCTGACCAAGCTGACCTATCCGGAGGACTTCGCCATGGCCGAACGGCTGGCGGGCGCGGCCCGCATCACCCGCATCGGCCAGGGTTTCGACGCCCATCGCTGGGGTCCGGGAGAATCGGTGTGGCTGTGCGGCGTCGAGATCGCCCACGACGAGACCCTGATCGGCCACTCCGACGCCGACGCCGGGCTGCACGCCCTGACCGACGCGGTTCTTGGCGCGATCGGCGACGGCGACATCGGCGACCACTTCCCGCCGACCGACCCGCAGTGGAAGGGCGCGGCCTCGGACAAGTTCCTGATCCACGCCGTCGACCTGGTTCGCCAGCGCGGCGGCCGCCTGATCAATGTGGACGTGACGCTGATCTGCGAGCGGCCCAAGATCAAGCCGCACCGCGAGGCCATGCGGGCGCGCCTGGCGCAGATCCTGGACCTGCCGCTCGACCGCGTCAGCGTGAAGGCGACCACGACCGAGAAGATGGGCTTCACCGGCCGAGGCGAGGGTCTGGCCGCGCAAGCCGTGGCTACGGTCGAGACACCCCTCTAGAGTGACGCTCAAAGGAGTCGCGGCATGTTTCCCATCGAGATCGAAACCCTGGCCCGACTGCTGATCGACGAGGCGCGCGAGAAGAAGCTGCGCCTGACGGCGATCGAAAGCTGCACCGGCGGGCTGGTGGCGGGCGCGATCTGCGCGATCTCGGGGGCGTCCGACGTCTTTGAGCGCGGCTTCGTCACCTACACCAACCGCGCCAAGAGCGAGATGGTCGGCGTGCCGGGTGACCTGATCGCCGACCACGGGGCCGTTTCCGAGCCGGTGGCGCGGATGATGGCCGAAGGAGGCCTGGCCAACAGCAACGCCCATGTGGCCGTGGCCATCACCGGCATCGCCGGCCCCGGCGGCGGCACGCCGATGAAGCCGGTCGGCACGGTGCATTTCGCCGTCGCCCGCGCCAACCGTTCGGTCGTCCATCGGCACGAGCACTTCGACGGCCAGACGCGCGAGGCGGTGCAGCTGGCGGCGATCCGCACGGCGCTGGAGATGCTGCGCGAGGCCGTGGCCTGATGCCCGACAGCGCGCCCTCCGACTGGCGGCGGTTCGTCGGGGCGGGCTTTTCGCGATCGGCCCTGGGCGCGGCGGCCAAGCGCAAGAGCGAACTGCGTCACGCCGTGCGGGTCTCTGCGGCCGTCGTCGTCGCCTATGCCCTGGCCACGCTCCTGCATCTGCCGCAGGGCTATTGGGCGGTGTTCACGGCCGTCATCGTCGTGCAGTCGAGCCTGGGCGCGACCATCACCGCCTCAATCGAGCGGTTCATGGGCACCGTGGTCGGGGCGGCGGGCGGCGCCGTCGCGGCCTGGCTGCACAGCCGCCATCCCGAATGGGGCGGTCCGATCCTGGCGGTCACGGCCGCGGCCCTGGCGTTCCTGGCCGCCGTGCGCCCGGCCTTCAAGGTCGCGCCGATCACCGCCGTGATCATGCTGATCGGCACCACGACGCACATGGACCCGCTGACGGCGGCCTTCCTGCGGGTGGCCGAGATCACCGTCGGCAGCCTGGTGGGCGTCGCGGCCACCCTGCTGATCTTCCCGGCCCGGGCGCACCAGTCGGTGGTGTCGAGCAGCCAGAAGGCGGCCGGTCTGCTGGCCGACCTGCTGTCGCACTACGCCGCCAAACTGGAAGGCGCGCCGAGCAACCTGGACGCGCGCGAGCACTATGACGAGACCCTGAAGGCGCTGTCGAAGCTGCAGACGGCCATGACCGAGGCCGACCGCGAGACAGCCAGCAAGCTTTCCGACCGCTCGGTGTCGGACGCCCTGCCCCGCACGCTGTGGAGGCTGCGCAACGACTGCGTGATGATCGGCCGAGCCCTGCGCGAAGCCCTACCCGCCCCGACGTTGGGCCCGCCGACGGCGGCCATGCTGTCGGCCTCGTCAGCCTATCTGCGCGGCGTGGCCCAAAGCCTGTCGGGAACCGCCCGGCCCGACCGGATCGCCTTCGCCGCCGGCCACCAGACCTTTCAGGACGCGGTCGAGGGCATGCGCGACATCGGGGCGACGCGGGAACTGGGCTTCGACGACGCGGCCCGGACCTTCGGCCTGGTGTTCGCCGTGGAGAACCTGTTCGCCAACCTGGGCGACTTCGCCGACCGCGTCGAGGAGGCGGCGGGGAAGCGGGACTAGATTCGGCGCCAAAGCGCACATCATTCGAAATAACGCCGGTTATCTTCGGTGGGGTCATCACGCATCGAGGAAACGCCTGATGTTGCGCCCGCCTTCGTCCAACTCAACGCTACGCGCCGGCTGCTACGCCGTTCTGCTGGCCGCGCTCGCAAGCGCATCCGGCGCCGCCGAGCGGAAGACCGTCGCGCGGAGCGACGCCGAACAGCTGCTTATCATCCCCTTCGAGGACGCCAAGTTCGCGCCCGTCTCGCCGACGAACCCCGGCGGGGCGCAGATCGCCGTCCTGCGCGGCGACCCGGCCACGGGTCCGTCCGACATGCTGATGAAGACGCCGCGCAGCGAAGGCCAGCTTCATTTCCATACCAGCGACTATCGCCTCACGGTGATCAGCGGCGTCATGAAGCACTGGACGCCGCAGAGCGGCCGGGAAAACGCCAAATCGCTGGGGCCGGGCAGCTACTGGTTCCAGCCGGGCGGACAGGGCCATGCCGACGACTGTCTTACGGACGAATGCCTGATGTTCATCAGTTGGGCCGGCCCGAAGGACACCAAGCCCTGGACGCCCGCCGTTCCGAAATGAGCAGGCCTCAGGCCTTCACGCCATAGAGCTGCGCCGCGCGGGCCTCGAAGCAGGCGATCAGCTTGTCGACCGCCCGGTCCATGTTGGCCGCCAGCAGGGCGTCCAGCACCTTCGACTTGAAGGCGAAGTCGATGGCGAAGTCGACAGTGGTTCCGTCTGGATGCGGCGAGAACCGCCACTGGTTCGACAGCCGCTTGAACGGCCCGTAGAGCAGGCTGACGCCGACACTCAGGTCGGCCTTGTCGCGGCGGACGCGGGTGGCGAACTTCTCACGCAGGAACGAGAAGCCGACCTGGGCCTCGGCGTCCAGGCTGGAGATGTCGCCGCTCTCGCTGGCGTTCCAGGTGCGCATGGCCGTGATCCACGGCACGAACGACGGATAGGCCTCGACGTCGCCGACGAGCGTGAAGAGCTGTTCGGGCGCGTAGGGCAGCACCCGAGTGACGACGTGGCGATGCAAGGATCAGCGAGCCTTGGCGTCGAGCGCCCGGCGGGCCGCCTGCAGCTTGGCGAAGTCTTCGCCCGCATGGTGCGACGAGCGGGTCAGCGGGCTGGACGACACCATCAGGAAGCCCTTGGCCCGGGCGATCGCCTCATAGGCCTTGAACTCTTCCGGCGTGACGAAGCGGTCGATGGCCGCGTGCTTGCGGGTCGGCTGCAGGTACTGGCCGATGGTGATGAAGTCGACGCCGGCCGAACGCATGTCGTCCATCACCTGCATGACCTCTTCCTTCGTCTCGCCCAGGCCGACCATCAGGCCGGACTTGGTGAACTGGGACGGATCGCGCTGCTTCACGCGGTCCAGCAGGCGCAGTGAGTTGTAGTAGCGCGCGCCGGGACGGATCTTCAGATAGAGCCGCGGCACGGTCTCCAGATTGTGGTTGAAGACGTCGGGCCGCGAGTCGATCACCACGTTCTCGGCCTGATCCTTGCGCAGGAAGTCCGGCGTCAGGATCTCGATGGTCGTGCCGGGCGACATCGCGCGGATCGAGGTGACGACCTCGGCGAAGTGGCGGGCGCCGCCATCGATCAGGTCGTCGCGGTCGACCGAGGTGATGACGACGTGCTTGAGGCCCATCTTGGCGACGGCCTCGGCCACGCGGCGCGGCTCGTCCGGATCCAGCTGGGTCGGCAGGCCGGTGGTGACGTTGCAGAAGGCGCAGGCGCGGGTGCAGATCTCGCCCATGATCATCATGGTCGCGTGTTTCTGGCTCCAGCACTCGCCGATGTTCGGGCAGGCCGCCTCTTCGCAGACCGTGGTCAGCTTGTGCTCGCGCACGATGCCCTTGGTCTCGTTGTACTGGCCCGAACCAGGCGCGCGAACGCGCAGCCAATCGGGTTTGCGCAGGACCGGCGTATCCGGGCGATTCTGCTTTTCGGGGTGGCGGACGGCGCGTTCCTCGGGACCGCGAGCCTTCAGCGTATCGATCAACGTGACCATGTGGGCCTAGATCGGCCTTCTTGGCCTCCGGATCAAGCTCTCGATCTTGCATGCGGCGCAAAGGCGCGAAATGAGTGGCCTATATGCTTCGCCATGTGCTCGTCCTGCTGCTCGCCCTGCCCCTTTTCGCCTGCGGCGAGCAAGGATCCCGCGCGCCTTTCGCCGACAGCCGGACCTCGCCGGGCCTGGAGCGCCGCTTCCTGCCGCCGAATGGCTGGGCGTGGGGCTATTTGCAGGTCGGCGACGACCCGGTGCAGCGCTACGGCGTCAGCGCCCCGCACGGCGCGCCGACCAGCCAGATCCTGATCCTGACCGACTATGGCGAGAGCGCCGAGACCTGGTTCGAGACCGCCAATGACCTCAACGCCAAGGGCGTGGTGGTGTGGATCCTAGAGCGCCAGGGCCAGGGCGGCTCCGAGCGGCTGACCGGCAAGCGTGAGCGCGGCCACGTGCTCAGCTACGCCCCCGACGTCACGGCGACCAAGGCGATGGTCAAGGCGGTGATCCGCCCGGATGGCCGCCTGCCGCTGACGGTGCTGGGTCAGGGCCAGGGCGGGCTGGTGGCCCTGCGCGCCGCCGAGGAGGGCCTGATGGCCGACGCCCTGCTGTTGTCGGCGCCGACCTTCGAACTCGGCGCCCTGCCCGCCCCCAAGGCCCAGTTGATCAAGACCGCCAGGCTGGCGCGACAGGCCAGGCTGTCGTTCCTGGCCTGGCCGACGGCCCAGGACTGGCGGCGCGACGGTCCCGACGACAAGGCGCTGGGCCTGACCGGCGATCCGGTGCGCGGCGCGGTCAACCACGCCTGGCAGACGGCCAATCCGGACCTGCGGATGGGCGCGCCGAGCCTTGGCCTCTACGCGGCCTATTACGACGTGCTGGACGCTGCCGCCCACGACCTGGGCGGCGTGAAGATCCCCACCCTGCTGCTGGCCGGCGACGCCGATACGGTGACGCCCTCTTCGGCCCAGGCCAGCGTCTGCAAGGCGCTGGCGGACTGTCGCGAAACCCGCTTGCCGGGCGGGCGCCACGCGCTGCACCTGGAGCGGGATTCGGTGCGGGGTCCCTGGCTGGAGGCCGTGATCCAGACCGTGCGCGGCGCCGGCCGTCGATCCGCCGCCAGACCTTGAGCCGCAAGGGTTTGCACCCCACCTGAAGAACGGGGTTCGATCACGAAACGTGACCGATCTTTGCAAACCCCGCCGGGATCGCTAGGCTCCCTGCTCAATCGAACGAGGGCGGAACTCGCGCCTTTGTGGGAGGTTTCGCCGGCATGCCGGTAGTTTTTAAAGCCGAAGACGGCCAAAAGGCGCTCTTCGACGCCCTGATCGACGCCAAGGACAAGTTCGGAGCCAAAAAGCCGATCCTGGAGGACCAGGACCGCAACCCTCTGAGCTACACCGACCTGATCCGGGCGAGCTTCGCCCTGGGCCGCAAGATCGCGGCCATGACCAAGCCCGGCGAGCATGTCGGCGTGCTGCTGCCCTCGGGCGTCGGCGCGGTCGTGGTGTTCTTCGCCCTGCACGCCTTCGGCCGCGTGCCGACCATGCTGAACTTCACGGCGGGCCTGCGGAACATCAAGGCCGCGGTGAAGCTGGCCAACGTCCAGCACGTGCTGACCGCCCACAAGTTCATCGAGCTGGGCAAGCTGCATGACGTGGTCGATGCGATCGACGACCTGGCCAAGGTCGTCTACCTGGAAGACGTCCGCAAGACGATCGGCCTCACCGACAAGCTGTTCGCGGCCGCGGCCGGCGCCTTCCCGCGCCAGTTCCGCAGCCCGGCCAAGCCCTCGGACAAGGGCGTGGTGCTGTTCACCTCGGGCAGCTTCGGCGCGCCGCGCGGCGTGGTGCTGAGCCAGGCCAACCTCGTCTCCAACGCCGCCCAGATCGCCGCCCATATTCCGCTGGATCCGGCCTGGGTGATGTTCAACCCGCTGCCGGTGTTCCACTGCTTTGGCCTCACCGCCGGCGTGATCCTGCCGCTGCTGCAGGGCATGAAGGCGTTCGAGTACCCCTCGCCGCTGCACACCAAGCAGATCCCGCCGCTGATCAAGGACAGCAAGGCCTCGCTGCTGCTGGCCACAGACACCTTCGTCAACCAGTACGCCCGGGCTTCGGAGACCGACGAACTGGGTGGTCTGCAGTTCATCGTCTGCGGCGCCGAGAAGGTGCGCGACGAGACCCACGCCCTGATCAAGGAGCGCTTCGGCGACGTGCCGGTGCTGGAAGGCTACGGCGCGACCGAGGCCTCGCCGGTGATCGCGGTCAACAAGCCGACCGACAACCGCGCCGGCACGGTGGGCGGCCTGCTGCCGGGCATCGAGACCCGTCTCGAGCCGGTCGAAGGCATCGCCGAGGGCGGCCGCTTCTACGTGCGCGGCCCCAACATCATGTCGGGCTATCTGCGCGAGGACGGCGGCCTGGACGCTCCCGAGGGCGGCTGGCACGACACCGGCGACGTGGTCACCATGACCGACGACGACTGGATCACCATCAAGGGCCGGGTGAAGCGCTTCGCCAAGATCGGCGGCGAGATGGTGTCGCTGACCGCGGCCGAAGACCTGGCCGTGGCCGTGTGGCCCAACGGCCGCCACGCCGTGATCTCGATGCCCGACAAGAAGAAGGGCGAGAAGCTGATCCTGGTCACCGACTGCCAGACCGCCACGGCCGCGCCGCTGGTGGCTCATGCTCAAGCCATCGGCGCGCCGGAACTGGCGGTGCCGCGCAAGATCCTGAAGGTCACCCAGGTGCCCGTGCTGGGCAGCGGCAAGACCGACTATGTCGCTATCCAGCGCATGGCCGAGACCGACAGCCAGGCGGCCTGATAGCCTGACGAACTTTCGCCCCTCCCCGGGCGTTTCAGTAGAGCTTGCGGCCGTCGCTCCGATCCCTTGCGGAAAGAGCGGCGGTCGATCGCGTGAACCGAAGCGTTGGAACGGGAGAAAGCCTTGGAACGACTGTACGTGTGGGCCCCGCGGGTGCTGAGCCTGCTGCGCATCATCGCCGCCCTGCTCTTCATGGAGCACGGCCTGATGAAGCTTTTCCACTTCCCGGCCGCACAGCCCGGCGCGCCCGATCCCCTACCGCCGCTGCTGCTGGCCGCGGCCGTGCTGGAAGTCGTTGGCGGCGGCCTGCTGGTGCTGGGCCTGTTCACCCGGCCGGTGGCGTTCCTGCTGTCGGGTCAGATGGCCGTAGCCTATTTTCTAGCCCACTTCAGCCAGGGCTTCTGGCCGGCGCTGAACGGCGGCGAGGCCGCGATCCTGTTCAGCTTCGTGTTCCTCTACCTGGTGTTCGCCGGGCCGGGGGAATGGAGCGTGGACGCGCAGGTGCGCAAGCGGCCGTAATTTGTCTTCCTTCTCCCAGAGGGAGAAGGTGGCGGCGTAGCCGACGGATGAGGGGTTAGGGACCGAAGACAGCGTGCCGGCACGCCGGTTGAGGGCGTAACCACTCACCCTCCCACGCTTCGCGCGGGCCCCTCCCTCTCCCTCTGGGAGAGGGGCGTTTTCTAGAAATCCAGCTCCATCCGCGCGCCGGTGACGTGGACGCCATAGTCGCGATCGCCGTCGGCCAGGGGCGTGGCGTCCTGGTAGGCCAGGTAGGCGTGGTTGAGGTTGAAGCGCAGATACTCGACCGGCTGCCAGATCAGGGCGGCGATCACCGCATCCTGGCGGCCGCCGACGATCGGGCCATCGTTGAGGTCGAGATGGTCGTAGCGGGCGTTGACCTGCAGCGCGCCGATCCCGCCGCCGCCCAAGGGCTTCCTGGGCTTGGCGCGGTCGAAGATGCCGGACTTGTAGCCGCGGGTGTCGTCGGTAAGGAACCAGCCGAGTTCGGCATAACCGCCGAAGAAGCGCGCGTCGGGGCCTGACGCCAGGTCGCTCTCCAGCCAGTGGGTCTCGGCCGCGCCGTGCAGGCGGCCGCGCACGAAGGCGGCTTCCAGGCCGTAGTGCGCCTCGTCCCTGACAGCGAGCGTCGAGGTGCCGATCACGCGGGTGTTGCTAGTGTGGACGTAGGGCCGCTGGCGATAGCGCGTGCCGGCGTCGCCCACGCGCTTGAGGTCACGCCAGTGAGCCGAGCCGCCCAGGTGCAGCTGAGTCTTGCCGAGCTTGGGCGCATAGACCACGCGGCCGTCCAGGCCGTAGCTGTTGTTCTCGTCGCCGCCGCTGGCGCCGTCGCTGTCGTTGGACAGGGCGGTGATGTCGTCGGCGAACAGGCCGGCCTGCAGCAGCCAGGCGGCCTTCTCGTACTGGGCGGCGAGACCCAGGCGGCGCTCAAAGCTGAAGGCGTCGGTGAAGGCCGCCCGCTCCATGACCGAGCCGGAGGTGTCGCCGGTCAGTTCGTCGAGCGACTGGAACTGGTTCTGGTTGCCCACGGCGAACTGCCAGCCGCCGGTCTTGTAGGTGACGAAGGTGTCGACCAGGTCGACGCCGTTGTCGGAAAGCTCGAGTTCCAGCTTGTAGCCGACGCCGGCGCCCAGGCCGCCCTCCCCGCCCAGGCGGATACGGCGCATCTCGGCGGCGTAGCCCAGGCCGCGATCGGTCGAGCCGTCGGGCCGGCCGACATAGCCGACGTCGGTCTGTATGCGGCCCTTGGCCTTGAAGCTGCGACCGCCGCTGGCGGTGAACTGCGGCGAACCCTTCCACGCGATCTCGGTGGGAGGAGCAGGCGCCTTGGCCGACGCGGCGGCGGTCGCGATGGGCGGAGCTGGCGGGGCCGTGCGCTGCGGCGCGCCGGTGGCGCCGTCGAGCCGCTGCTCCATCCGCTGGAGCTGGGCCTTCAGGGTCGCGATCTCGGCCCGCAGCGCGGCGGCGTCCTCGGCGCTCAGCAACCCGTCCTGGGCCAGGGCTGGAGACGTGGCGAGGCACAGGCCGGCGACGAGGGTCGCCAGCGGGAGCTGGATGGAGGCGCGCAAGATCGTCACCCGGAATGCAGAAGACCCGCCCGACGGCCTGTCGGGCGGGTCTTCATAGCGACCGGGCCTTTGCTGTCCCGTGACAAAGTGTGTCTGGGACAGACCCGGGAACGGGAGTTCATCCGGGTTCGGACAAACTCCGCCCCCCTCGCCGGATCAGATGTGCAGGACGCGGCCGTAGGCGTCGAGCGAGGCTTCGTGCATGGCTTCCGACATGGTCGGGTGCGCGTAGACGATGCCGTGCAGGTCTTCCTCGGTGGCTTCCAGCGTGATGGCCGTGACGAAGCCCTGGATCATCTCGGTCACTTCGTGGCCGATCATGTGGGCGCCGATCAGGGCGCCGGTCTTGGCGTCGAACACGGTCTTCACGAAGCCCTCGGTCTCGCCCGCGGCCACGGCCTTGCCGTTGACCTTGAACGGGAAGCGGCCGGCCTTGACCTCGAGGCCCGCGGCCTTGGCGCCGGCTTCGGTGTAGCCCACCGAGGCGACCTGCGGGTTGGCGTAGGTGCAGCCCGGGATCGGCGAGTGGACGTTGGGCGTCTTGTAGCCGGCGATGTACTCGGCGGCGTGGATGCCCTCGTGGCTGGCCTTGTGGGCGAGCCAGGGCGCGCCGGCGACGTCGCCAATGGCGTAGAGGCCGGGCACGTTGGTCTCGCCGTGCTTGCCGGTGACCACGTGGCCGCGGTCGAGCGTCAGGCCGACGGCTTCCGTACCTTCGGTGTTCGGAACGATGCCGATGGCGACGATGCACTTCTCGGCGGTCAGTTGCTCGGCCTTGCCGCCGACCTCGACCGAGACCGACACGCCGGCGGCGGTCTTGTCGATCTTGGTGACCTTGGCGCCGATGCGGAACTTGATGCCGCGCTTCTCGAAGGCCTTCTGGGCGGCCTTGGAGACTTCGGCGTCCTCGACCGGCATGATGCGGTCGACGGCTTCGACGACGGTCACCTCGGCGCCGAGGGCGCGGTAGAAGCTGGCGAACTCGATGCCGATGGCGCCCGAGCCGATCACGACCAGCGACTTGGGCATCGACTTCGGCGCCAGGGCGTCGCGATAGGTCCAGACCTTGTCGCCGTCGGAGACGGCGCCGATGGCCGGGATGTTGCGAGCGCGGGCGCCGCTGGCCAGGATGACGTTCTTGGCCTGGACCGTGCGGCTGCCGCCGGCCTTCAGGGCGATCACGACCTTCGGAGCGGGCGCGCCCTTTTCGAGCTTGGCCTCGCCCTCGATGACCTCGATCTTGTGCTTCTTCATCAGGAAGGCGATGCCGCCCGACATGGTCTTGGCCACGCCGCGCGAGCGCTCGATGATCTTGTTGAAGTCGAACGAGGGCTTCTCGACGGCCAGGCCGTAGCTGTCGAGGTGCGACAGTTGTTCGAAGATCTCGCCGGACTTCAGCAGCGCCTTGGTGGGGATGCAGCCCCAGTTCAGGCAGATGCCGCCCAGGTTCTCGCGCTCGACGATCGCCGTCTTCAGGCCCAGCTGGCTGGCGCGGATGGCGGCGACGTAGCCGCCCGGACCGGCGCCGATGACGACGACATCGAATTCCGTGGACATGGTAGTCTTACCCTAGCTTGGACGTCGCACGGGGGAGCGGCGGCGTCGAACGACCGGCCCCGCGGGGCCGGCCTGGGAAATCTATAACAGCGCCTCGACGGCCGCCTGGAGCTCTTCAGGCTTGGTGGTCGGGGCGAAACGCTCGACGACGTTTCCGTCGCGATCGATCAGGAACTTGGTGAAGTTCCACTTGATCCCTTCGGTGCCCAGCACGCCCTTCTGCTGCTTCTTCAGATAGGCGTAGAGCGGATGGGCCGAGGGGCCGTTGACGTCGATCTTGGCCATCATCGGGAAGGTCACGTCGTAGGTCAGCGAGCAGAAGCTGCCGATCTCCTCCGCCGTGCCCGGCTCCTGGCTGCCGAACTGGTTGCAGGGAAAGCCCAGGATGGTCAGGCCGCGATACTTGCTGGCCTTGTAGAGCGCTTCCAGGCCTTCGTACTGCGGGGTCAGGCCGCACTTGCTGGCGGTGTTGACGATCAGCAGCACCTGGCCGCGATAGTCAGCCAGGCTGACGTCCTTGCCTTCGAGCGTCTTGGCCGAGAATTCGTAGACCGACATCGCGTGTTCTCCCCGGGGCCGTCCCCGTCCTGAAAAATCCAGGATGGGACCCTGCCCGGCCGCTTTCGAAATCCCCGCCCCGCGTTTGGTCGAGGGGCGAGGATTTCAAGGCAAAGGCCGCCCTTAGACGATCAGGGTCAGCGGCTCCTCGATCAGCGGCTTGAAGGCCGCCAGGAACCTGGCGCCGACCGCGCCGTCGACCACGCGGTGATCGCAGGTCAGGGTCACGGTCATGACCGTGGCCACGGCCAGCTGGCCGTTCTTGACCACCGGACGCTGCTCGCCGGCCCCGACGCTCATGATCGCGCCTTGCGGCTCGTTGATGATCGACGAGAAGGCCTTGATACCGAACATGCCGAGGTTCGAGACCGAGAAGGTGCCGCCCTGGAATTCCTCGGGCTTCAGCTTCTTGGCCTTGGCGCGGGCGGCCAGGTCCTTCATCTCGGCCGAGATCTGGGCGAGACCCTTGGTCTCGGCGGCGCGGATGATCGGGGTGATCAGGCCGCCGTCGATGGCCACGGCCACGGCGATGTCGGCATGCTTGTGCATGGCGATGCCTTCGGGCGTGTAGGAGGCGTTGGCCTCCGGCACGCGCTTCAGCGCCACGGCGGCGGCCTTGATGACGATGTCGTTGACCGACACCTTCACGCCCTGGCCTTCAAGCAGGCTGTTGATCTTCGCGCGGGCGGCCAGCAGGCCGTCCAGCTCGATGTCGATCGTCAGCGGAAAGTGCGGCACGTCGCGGAAGCTTTCCGTCAGGCGGCGCGCGATGGTCTTGCGCATGCCGTCCAGCGGGACGAGGTCGTAGGAGCCGGCGGGGATGCCCATCTGCTCCAGCGACTGGACCTTGCGCGGCTCGGCGGCCGGGGCCGAAGCAGCGGCGGCCGGAGCCGGCGCGGCCTTGGCGGCCGGGGCGCCGCCGCTCTTGGCGGCTTCCACGTCCGACTTCACGACGCGGCCGTGCGGACCCGAGCCCTTGATGGACTTCAGGT